>CBFDDY010000100.1:0-7915 GCA_965603705.1 uncultured bacterium
GGTTGCTGAATTAAGAGAGCATGTTTTTTATCTGGCTTCAGATAAAATGGAAGGTAGGCAAAGCGGGACAAAAGGGGCTAAAAGTGCAGCTCAGTATATAGCAAAACATTTTCAGGAACTTGATCTGAAAGAATTTTTCTCCAAGGAGCATCCCTATTTCCAAAAATTTGAAATGGAGAAGAAAGAACTTGTGGAATGTTACTTGAAAAATGAAAATGGCAGGGTAGACAACTGGAAGGATTTTCTCGAATTCTACAGCGATTTTTCAGGGGAAAAAGAGGTTGAATTGATTCTTTTGGGATATGGAAGGCGTTCTGATATTGAGGGAATTGATATTAAAGGCAAACTTGTGGCAATGTTTAGCGGAGATCCAAAATCTTTTGTATCTGCAGGTGATCTTGATAGAGAGAAAGTTGGGCTTGTTTTTGAACTGGGAGCTTTGGGATATTTAATGATTTCTCCGGAACAGGATGAAGATAAATTTTTCAATTATGTAAAGCAGGTTAAACCCTATATTCCAAGTGTACGCCATTATATGCACAAAACTCCTGCCCAGGGAGTTAGTTTTTATAGAAAAATCGACATAGCTCCCTCAGCAGTTGCTAAACTTTTTGGAATGAGCTCTGGTGAGTTTAGAACCGTTAGAAATAAGATGAAGGATGGCAGAAAAAGAGAAAAAACTTATAAAACAAAGCTGCTAATGAAAACTTCTTACAAGAAACACGGCATTGTTTCTACTGAAAATGTCCTCGGTTATATTGAGGGAACCGATAAAAAAGATGAGTTTATAATTCTAACTGCCCATTATGATGGCCGGGGAAAAAATGGGGATGTTGTTTTAAATGGAGCTAATGACAATGCAACTGGGGTTGCCGCGATAATAGAAATTGCTGAAGCCTTTAGCATTGCTTTAGATAATGGTCACCTGCCCAGAAGAAGTATAATATTTATGATGCCGGTTGCAGAGGAATTGGGAGGAATCGGATCATTATATTATGTGGAAAATCCGGCAGTTCCTCTAAAAAATACAATTGTTGATATCAATATGGATCCCCTAGGGAGAGAAGATACGGAACGTCCGGATCTGAAAAATCATGTTCATATATATTGTTCAAAAAACGGCGGTGTAGACTTAAATGATATAAGAACAAAGGTGGGAAAAGAATTTGTTTCCAGCCTGCGGATTGAAATAAAAAAAAGTTACAAAGGATCAGATAACGTCATGTTCGAAATGATAGGAATCCCGGCAATCGCCTTTACAACTGGACAGAGCAAAGACAATCATGGTCCGGGAGATGACCCAGACAGGGTCGAATTTAAAAAACTCAAAGATATCACAAAATTGATTTTTGCTACTGTGTGGGAAATCGCTAATCGCAATAACACAGTCCGAAGAAGTATCAGGATGACAATATGAAAGAATACACAGAGGAACAAAAGGAGCATTATCGGCAAGAATTCAGAAAGCGAAAGCAGCGCAGATATATCTCATTGGTCCCATTTTTTACATTTGCTGCCCTTGCTATACTTTCAAGATTGAGCTCAGGCGGATTTTTGGGAATTCCATTTTCAGTTGCAGGCCCGCTTGCGTATGCGACTCTGCTTGTTATGGTTGTATTTCGGATCATTGACTGGCGGTGCCCTGTCTGTAATAGCTTTTTAAGCCTTGATGCCAGTCCGAAGTTTTGTCAGAAGTGCGGATTTAAATTTAATAATAATAATAAATAGGAGCGCATCCTATTTTTCAGGCTTCAGGAGAAGCGCGGTTATCTCCTAAAATTCATTTTTCTATTAGTTTATGTAATTGCAAAAAACGGGAGTTTGCTATAAAATTGATCCCGGAGGTTATTTGAGATATGAAGAAAGTTTATGTTGGTATGAGCGCAGATATTGTCCATACAGGCCATCTTAATATAATTAAAGAAGCCAGGAAATATGGTAAAGTGATTGTCGGAGTTTTGACTGACAAGGCAATTGCCTCTTACAAGAGACTCCCTTTCCTCTCCTTAGAAGAGAGGAAGACTATTATAGAAAATATAAAGGGAGTTTCCCAGGTTGTTCTTCAGGAAACTCTTGATTATGTTCCGAACCTGAAAAAGATTAAGCCCGATTATGTTGTTCATGGGGATGACTGGCGGACAGGCCCGCAGTGGGAGACAAGGGAAAGGGTTTTACAAGCTCTGAAGGAGTGGGGTGGAGAACTTATCGAGCCGGGATATACACAGGGCATATCGTCAACAATGCTGAATGCAAAGGTAAGAGAGGTAGGTACTACTCCGGGGATCAGGATCAGGGTTTTGAGAAGGCTGCTTGCAGCAAAGAGGCTGATCAGAATAATGGAAGCACACAATGGCCTTACAGGCCTTATCGTAGAAAAAACGCAAATAAATAAAAACGAGGGTATAAAAGAATTTGACGGAATGTGGCTCAGCAGTCTGACAGACTCGGTCTCAAAGGGGAAACCTGATATCGGGTTTGTTGACCTGACTTCAAGAATGAATACACTTAACAATATTCTTGAAGTAACGACTAAGCCGGTAATATTTGATGGTGATTCAGGTGGATTGGCCGATCATTTTAAATTTATGGTAAGAACCCTTGAAAGAGAAGGGATCTCTGCTGTGATAATAGAAGATAAGGTTGGGGCAAAAAGAAATTCTCTTTTCGGGACAGATGTCAAACAGACACAGGATACAATCGAAAATTTTTGTGAAAAAATAAGAGCTGGGAAAGAGGCCCTTGTAACAGATGATTTTATGATAATTGCCAGGATTGAGAGCCTGATTCTAAAAGCCGGGATGGAGGATGCGATAAAAAGAGCAGAAGCATATATAAAAGCCGGTGCAGATGCAATAATGATCCACAGTAAGGAAAAAAAGGCGGATGAAATACTCGAATTCTGCCGAAGATATAAAAAAATAGTTAATAAGGTACCTCTTGTTGTTGTTCCCAGCACATATTCTTATATTACGGAAGAGGAACTGGAAAAAGAAGGAGTTAGAATAGTTATTTATGCAAACCAGTTGTTAAGAGGCAGTTATCCTGTCATGAAAAAGGTGGCAGAATCAATCCTTGAACACAGCAGGGCCCGGGAAAGTGATGAAATGTGTATTTCAATTAAGGAAATACTGACACTTATCCCCGGGAGTAAATAAAAATGGATCCTAAGAATTTTGTTGAAAAAATTAAAGAGAACTTTTTTTCTCCGTTCATGGGGGTACCCTGTTCGGTCTTTACATCATTATTGAATTGTATTGATGAAAGCAAAGATACTGAAAATTATATCTGTTCTTCCGAGGGAGAAGCTATGGGGCTTGCAGGGGGATTTGCACTTTCCGGGAAATATCCTGTTGTTTATATGCAGAATGACGGATATGGAAATGCAGTTAATCCTCTGTCATCACTTCAACTTCTTTATGACCTGCCGGCCCTTCTGCTGATCTCCTGGAGAGGCCTGCCTGGGAAAAAAGATGCCCCCCAGCATATGCTGATGGGAGAAACGATTCTGGAACTCCTGGAGACATTTAAGATCCCTTACAGGATACTCGATGAAGGGGAAGAAGACCTGAAAAATGCTGTCAGGGAAGCGTCATTGTATTGTGAAAAGAACAGGAAACCTTATGCATTGATAATAAAAAAAGGGTATTTTTCCAAATATGAGAGAGTTCAAACGGATGACAAAAGTATTCTTTCATTGAGAATGGAATATCTTGACGAATTGAAACTACATTTGAAAAAAGATGATGTCTTGTTGGGTACAACAGGATTTACAGGTCGGGAGCTTTACCAGTCCTTTGACCATCCAGGGAAATTTTATATGACAGGGTCCATGGGTTGCCTTGCTTCTCTGGGATTGGGAGTTTCAATTGAGAATAGAGAAAAGAGGGTATTCCTGCTTGACGGAGACGGGGCTGTCCTGATGAAACTGGGAAGCCTTGCGACAATAGGGCATTATTCGCCGGATAACTTGATTCATATATGTTTTGACAACTCAGCATATGAATCGACAGGAAACCAGCCGACTGTATCGGCAAATACTGACCTGTGTAAGGTTGCTGACGCATGTGGTTACAAATATTCAGCTGCGGTGGAGAACATTGGACAGTTTAAAGAGCTCCTTGAAAATATTGATAAAACAAATAAACCGGCTTTCATAAGGATTATAATAAGCGCCGGGACTATAGAAGGGCTGGAGCGGCCCGGAGATACACCGGTACAGATGAGAAATAAATTGGAAAAATTCCTGGACAGGTAAATTTGGAATATTATAACCCGGTAAAAATTTTGCTCGATGTTGACCTTCCCAATGTAGTTTCTTCAATTTTTAAGAATAGAGGGCGAAAGCTTATTTTTTGTTCCAAACGTTTTTCCCGGACACAAAGCTTTTCAGAACTCAGATCCGGGATTGGAGAATGCGAAGTTTTTTCTGATATTGAAACTAATCCATCTGTTAAAAGCCTCGAGCTTGCTCTCGGATTTGCGAAAGACTATTCTCCCGAATCTATAATAGCGATCGGGGGGGGCTCTGTGATCGATACGGCAAAAGTGGCGAGGTATGCCTGTTACAGTAATATTTTTGATATTAAAGGACTGCTTGGTGATCCTGTAAAAAAGGATTTGTCCAAAAAGGCTTTGTTTGCAGCAGTTCCAACAACCCATGGATCAGGTTCCGAACTTACTATGTGGGCGACGGCATGGGATAAAACATCAGGAAAAAAATATTCTATATCTGATCCGGAAAATTATCCCGATCTTGCCATTTATGATTTCAGTTTGTTCAGGTCACTCCCGGTTCAGGTAACATTTACATCCACTCTTGATGCATTTTCACATTCATTCGAAGCTTTATGGAATAAGAATTCTAATCCTATTTCAGACCATTTTGCCACAGAGGGGATAAAGCTGATCTTGAGTAATATAGGGAAAATTGGGCAGAGTGTCGATGAGAGGATCAGAAAAGAGCTTATTCTTGCTTCGATGTATGCCGGACTTGCCTTTTCGAATACAAAAACTGCAGCTGCCCATTCGATCAGTTATCCACTTACGCTGAGATATAATATCCCGCACGGGATAGCATGTTCAATGCCCCTTTTCCCATTGCTTAAAATAAACAGTGGTGCAATAAAAAATAAATTAAAAAAAATATTTTCCTGTTCAGACGTAAAAGATATAAACGGGATTGAGCAAAAAGTAAAATCTGCTATAAAGGGAATGATGCCTTATTCTATATCGGAGTATGGTGTCACCAGGGATGAACTCCCTGCTTTAGTAGACGGATCATTTACAAAAGAGAGGATGGCTAATAACATTGTCGAACTTTCCGTTAATGATGTCTTATCTGTTTTTGAAGCAATATTCTGAATACAAATAGAGAATAAGAAAATTTTCTACTTGTGTTATTGTAATCCCATTTTTTCAATTTTTTCGTTGAGGGGGAATTAAAGCCGCCCGGAGAAAATACCCCGCGCTTCCGGAAAATCCAGCTGAGAGCGCAGCCATTACAGCAGTCAGCAGCACCAGCAGCCAACGTGAATTCAGTCCGATCATAATGGCGATCCTCTGGGCAATAATATCGCTTCCACTGAACATCAGATATAGACTCCAGGCCAGCCACAACAGCCCGGCGCTCAACATTCCGGTTCTGAAGGCTTGCCAGCCGGTTTTTGCCAGCAGCACCCCGTATACAAGGGGTACCAGAATGATCCACCACCAGAAGGGAGTAAGAATCTGTAACAACATCAAAATTACTGAGCAAATGATCACATCTCTCATTTTGCACCTCTCAACCTGGTTTTCCCGCTAAAACATTCTTCTTTTATCTCCGGTTTTTTCAAGAAATGCAGTTCATATATTTTCCCTGCTGCCCAGTCATCGATCATATTGTCATAAAATTTTGATCCGGGATTGCCCGACTGCCCGCCGGGATAAATACCCCAGGCTTTAAGCTCCGGGCCCAGAGCGACTATCATGCGCCAGGAAGGGCCAAAAGTCCGGGATGTTGCATTAATTATTCCGGAGTTTCCATTGGTCTCCAGGTTTTTCCGGTTAAGTCCGGGAATTTCTGCCAGATGATTAATATCCGTTCCCCGGGACTTTCCCCATGCCCAACTTTTATCCATGGAACCGAATCTTTCTGTTATCTTCTGGATAGCCGCTTTAAATGATAAAAGAGTCAGATCTTGCAATGACTCCTTTACTTTTGTTGTCTTTATATCAAAATAAGGGCTGTCCGGTCTGTTAATGATCAAGTCCAAAGTCACGCTTGTTCCGGGCCGATTGAGCTGTCCGTCCGGATGTTCCAGCTCATCACTCCAGATGATGTTAATAAGCTCTCTCCACCAATATTCAAAAATAGTAGGCTCTATTAAATCCGCTAAGAATTTAAAATTCCATAGTTTGATTTTCTCAAAAGCTGCCTTTTCCGCTGGAGTCAATTTTTGTTTCTCCATCAGGATCAATAATCCAGGCAGAATGGCTCTGGCCTTTAAGTCCAGGGTGTCAAGCTGCAACCGGCGCATGTCATCAGGGGTAATATCTTTCATTTCATTGAGGCGTTCATTGATTCGGGCTGCTCTTGTAAAAGAACCGTAAGACGAACTCAGGTAATAGGGATAGCTGGAATCTGTGGGTTCCTGGTTTGCTGAGCTGACAAATCCTCTTTTAGGATTTTTTATATGAGGGATATCGGATCTCGGGACCCATCCCTGCCAATCATAGTCAGGGTCGCTGCCGTCACTGATATATCTTCCCTGTCCGGCCCAGCGTAGAGGGAATTTCCCATTGTGCCAAATGGCAATATCTCCGGATACATCGGCAAATACTATATTCTGGGCGGGGCAGTCAAGAAAGGAAAGGGCAGCGACATAATCGTCATAATTCTGGGCCCGATTCAATTTTAGAAACATTAAGAATTCATTGGACGGGTCATGCGTAGTCCAGCGCAGGGCACAGCCTGGAGGAATATTCTCGAACAGAGAAGATTCGCTCTCTGTATATACAACCGGGCCGTGATGAGTATAGATAACCTGGTCTTCCACATAGGCCCCGTTTCTTACCTTGATTTTCTCGACCCGGGTTGTGACCGGCCGCCATTGCCCCTTATAGAAATATTTCTGCCGGTTCTCATCCTGGAATTTTAGCGCATACCAGTCGAATACATCCGAACCGGCATTGGTATATCCCCAGGCGACATGTTCATTAAAACCGATTATCATAGTCGGTGCGCCCGGAAAGGCAACTCCGTATACATTGCTATCCGGTGATGTCAGCTGGATCTCATACCAGACGGAAGGGAGGCTCAAGCCAAGATGGGGGTCATTGCATAAGATAGGATAACCGGTTGAGGTCAAGTCACCGGAAACGGCCCAGTTATTACTGCCGGGAGAGGTTTTCTCTTCATCTGGGGCAGTAATCGTCCCTTTGTTGAAACGAAATTCATTTTCCGGTTTTTCCGGGATCTTCGCATCAAAGTTCCAGGGTGATCCTCTAGGGATTATGGGTTCCGGAAACAAAGGATAGATCGGAAAAAGTTCATCCATGGCATCATCACCGAGAGCCGCACGTGTCCTTGACATAGAAGCTTCCCTGTTGTACGAAGATAATGTTAAAGACATAAGTTTTAATATTAGGGTAGATTTAAGCATTGTCCATTCTTCCGGCTGATAATCAAGGATCTTATACTCAAGGGGTAAAGATTTATAATTTAGCATATGAATAAATGCGTTTACTCCCCCTGCATAGGCTTCTGCGGCTGCCCTGGATTCCGGGTCGGCAAGCATGGTTTTTAAGGCATTTTCCGCACCATACATAAGCCCTAAGCGCCGGTGATAACGGTCGGTTTCGATGGCAGATTTCCCCAGGATTTCAGAGAGGCGGCCGGCTGCTAAGTGTGTCTGCATTTCCATCTGCCAGAGGC
>CBFDDY010000101.1:0-7895 GCA_965603705.1 uncultured bacterium
AAAGATCTTCTGAGACCTCTGGTCGAGGAAGCAAAAAAGGCAGGGTTAAAGATTGGATTCTATTATTCGCAAGCTCAGGATTGGACACATCCAGGTGGAGCGAAAAGCGGATATAAAGAGGGTGAATACTGGGATGAAGCGCATGCTGGAAGTTTTGACGATTATTTGAAAGAGATTGCCTATCCGCAGGTCAAAGAGATTCTTACGGATTATGACATTGATATATTGTGGTGGGATACTCCCCGCTGGATGAATGAGGATAGAGCAGAGTTGCTACGGCCCCTTATTTCCCTAAGACCGGGCCTTATAACTAATAATCGCCTGGGTGGAGGTTATAAGGGAGATTCAGATACTCCGGAGCAACATGTTCCGGCAACAGGCATCGAAGGCCGTGATTGGGAAGTTTGTATGACAATGAATCATACCTGGGGCTACAAAAGTTATGATGATGATTGGAAATCGACCGAAGACCTGTTGCATAAGCTTATTGACATTGCATCCAAGGGAGGAAATTTCCTTCTCAATGTAGGACCTAAACCGGATGGTACCATTCCTCAAGCTTCCATTGACAGATTAGCTGAAATTGGTAGATGGATGGATGTTAACAGCGAATCAATATATGGAACTGTTGCCAGCCCATTCCGTCGCCCATGGTGGGGAAGATGTACTCGGAAGGAACTGGAGGGTGGCGATACCCGCCTGTATCTGCAGGTGTTTGATTGGCCTGAAGATAAAACCCTACTTGTTCCCGTAAATAACGAAGCGATTCAATGTTATTCTCTTTCTGGGAATAAGGAGATGTATGAAGCAGAAAAGGCTGAAGAGGGGCTAGTGGTACGCTTAACAGGCGAGGCAGCTGATGAAATATCATTTGTTGTTGTCCTTGATATTAAAGGATCACCTGATGTCCCGAATCAGAATATTATTCAGAACGAAACAGGGGCTCTCATTCTAAATCCTGAACAGAGTGACCTGGAGAATCGTGGATATGTATCATCAAATCATGCCAAACTGATTCGTGATACAAAGTTATCGTATATTACATGGAAAGAGACAAGAACATGGATGGAGTGGCCTATTGAGATCAGTGCTGATAAAGTTTTTGATATCTATGTAACAATAGCAACCACATCTACTGACAATAAAATAATTATTGAAGTTGGAGAAGAGAAAAAGGAGTTTCAACTGCCTGACACAAAAGGTCTTGATTCTTTTCAGGAGGTCAAGCTCGGAACCATCAGTATTCCTGGCGGGACTTCAACTCTCACAGTAAAAGGGAATAAAGACAATTGGCAGGAGTGTTATATGAACAATATTGAACTTAGACCTGCTAAGTGATTATCTGGCCTCGGGATTGTCATTGAGAATCGGATTGGCCCAACGATACAGGGGGTGATCTTCGGTTTTTTTCATCCAGGCAAGGAGAGTCTTTTTTGCCCATGCGAGCTTATCCTTATCGGCACTGGAGATGATGTTTTTTGTCTCCCACGGGTCCATTTCCAGGTCATAAAACTCATCTCGTGAGGTGGGATTGAAAATATATTTAAATTCCGGCGTCCGGACCATTCGTTGCCAGAAGATCTGCTGGTGACCGTGATGTTCTGTGATGATGTAGTTATCCCGGATGGAATCGCTCCGTCCAGTGAGGATCGGTAGGCACGAAGCGCCGTCCATCTCATGAACGGGACAACCCGCGGTTTCCAGTATGGTCGGCGCGAGATCGTTCAAGGTCACGAAAGCCGTGGAGACGCCGGATCTGAAGGAAGGATGCGAGATGATCAGGGGGATTCGCGTGATGCAGTCGTACATGCCGAATCCTTTATCCCAGTAAAGGTAGGATCCCACGGCGCTGCCGTGGTCCGCCGTGAAGATGATGAGAGTCTCCTCGAGGGCACCTGTGTCTTCGAGCGCTTTCAGAATGCGCCCGCATTCCTCGTCGATGAGAGTGATGTATCCGTAATATTCTCCGATCATTTCGCCCAGATCCGCCTCATTGAACCAGCCCGTGCGCCAGTACTCTCCGTAGCGAGTGATGACTCCGGGCTTGTCCGATAGATCGCAGTCCCAATTCGGCCAAGGTTTGATGTCAAGTCCCCGATACATCTCGAGATGTGTCCTCGGGATGTTGTAGGGGGCATGAGGGCCCCAGAAGTTGCAGCCGATAAAAAACGGTCTGGGGCTTTTCGTATACCGGCGGATGACATCTATTGTCTGGTCTGCGAGGTAGGCTGGTATAGAAGCCGACTGGGGGCCTTCCTGCAAACCCGAATAGTTTCGGTATCCAGTCGGATCCCGCCGCTCCCAAAGAAGGTTGAAACCGCTGACACCCAGATGTTTCAGGTAGTCGACATAGTGGGGATGCTCCGCAGGATAACCGTATCCGGAGTAGTAGACCGGGCTGGGATCATAACCGTGATGTTGGGGTTTGTGCTGCTCACCGCCGATGTGCCACTTGCCTACATGGGCGCAGTTCCAGCCCTTAGCCTTGAGTGTCTCGCTGAAAAAACGCACATCGGGCGTTGGATCATCCCTGCCGCCCTTATCCCGGCTTTCGCCTGTGTTGAACAGGAGTCGGTGATTGTGCGGCCATAGCCCTGTCTGGAAAGAGGTTCTCGCTGGAGTGCAGACCGGTGCAGGCGTGTAGGCGTTTGTGAACCTGATGCCGCGACGGGCGAGCCTGTCCAGGTTGGGGGTCTTTACCGTCTCGTTGCCATAACAGCCGAGGCAGTCATAGCGTTGCTGGTCCACAAAGAGAACGAGGATATTTTTAATATCATTCAGTTGACCCGCCCTCATCCGGGTTGAGGCTTTTTCCGAGGTCATGTTGTTTCCTGAAAAAAGGGCAGCCGCTCCGGCTGTATTCGCAAGTTTGAGGAACTCCCTGCGTTTCATGTTTCACTCCTTATCCGGTTGAGAAATAACGAGTCATTACCGGTTTAGCATAGGGTGCCGCCTGGAGTCAATTAACCTGGCCTATTCTCCAACTCATGGATCGGTTCTATTGATAGCTTGAGGGTTTCCAACCTACACGAAATCGCCCTGCTGCTTTTTAAATGACATATGCACTAAAATATGATAATTTCAACCGAGGCACAGTTAACAATCAGATCATGAAGAGACGAGAGTTCCCCCCTGATCAGGGACAGTCCTTGCGATTGCAGAGTCTACGCCGAAGGTGCCGGGAGCTGGCGGAATCGGCCACTCGTCAGAGAGGAAAAAAATGAATCAAGCAGGAAGGAACGCACTTCATTTCGTCGTGATTGTAATGACAGTTACAGTGCTCACAGGCTGCGGCCGAAGCGGAGAGCTTCGTGTGATTGATCTCCGAACGCAATACAGGGTGAATCCTCTAGGAATCGGTACAGCCATGCCCCAGTTGAGCTGGTCCCTTCAGTCTGATGCCCGTAATTGCACGCAAAGCGCCTACCGGATCCTGGTAGCGGAGAGCGAAAAACTTCTGGATGAGGAGCTGGGCAGCTTGTGGGACAGCGGCAAGGTGGAATCGAACGAAACCCTCAACATTCCTTATGCTGGAATCCCTCTAGGCTCAGGACAGAAATGTTTCTGGAAGGTTCGCATCTGGGATGGAACTGGACAGGATTCGAACTGGAGCGCCCCATCATTCTGGGAGACCGCACTTCTCAAACCCGACGATTGGAAGGCCGGCTGGATCTCTGATGGCAGGCCCACTCCTGAGGAGGATGCCGATTTTTACAGAAAAGATCCTGCACCCCTTATCCGCAAGGACTTTGTCCTGGATCAGAAGCCCGAAAAGGCTAGGCTTTACATCTCAGGGCTGGGATACTATGAGGCCCGCCTAAACGGCCGACGGGTGGGCGACCGGGTTCTAGACCCAGGCTGGACAGACTACGCCGACCGGATTCTCTACAGCACCTACAACGTGACTGACCTGCTCCAAAAAGGCACAAACTGTCTTAGTGCGGTATTGGGAAACGGTTGGTACAACCCTTTGCCGTTACGCATGTGGGGAAGACTCAATCTGCGCGAACATTTGGCTGTAGGCCGTCCCTGCCTTATCGCTCAGCTGGAGATCCATTTTGCCGACGGCAGCTCCCGCGCTGTTGTCACCGACAAATCCTGGAAAGTGCACGAAGGCCCCCTCCTTCGAAACAACATATACCTTGGAGAGGTGTATGACGCCTGCCACGAGATCCCCGGCTGGGATACCGCCGGCTTTGATGATTCGGCCTGGAGCCAAGCAGCGTCCGCTCCCAATCCGGGAGGCCGCCTGGAGGCCCAGTCACAGCCGCCCATAAGAGCTGCAGAGGAGATCCGCCCGGTCAGTATTTCAGAGCCCAGTCCAGGTGTTTTTATTGTAGACTTCGGTGAGAATTTCGCCGGCTGGGCTAGGCTGCGGGTGAGGGCACCCCGGGGGACCAAGATAGGACTACGCTACGGAGAACTCCTCTACCCTGATGGGACCCTCAATCCCATGACAAGCGTGTGCGGACAGATCAAGGGGCTGCGTAACGACGGCAGCTCAGTCGGGGGTCCAGGGGCCCCGGAAGTCGCGGTTCAACAGGATGTCTATATCTGCAGAGGAGAAGGGAAAGAAGTTTACGTCCCCACGTTCACTTTCCATGCCTTCCGCTATGTAGAAATCACCGGCTTCCCCGGTAAGCCTGGACCGGAGGCTCTTACTGGCCTCCGCTTGCATGCTGACGTGGAATCCGTAGGGAGCTTTGCCTGCTCCGATCCCCTCTTCAACCGCATCCAGGATATAACTCGGCGGACTTTTCTCAGCAATCTTTTCAGCGTCCAGTCGGACTGCCCCCACCGTGAACGCTTCGGCTACGGCGGCGACATGGCCGTGACCTGCGAGGCCTTCATGATGAATTTTGACATGGCCGCCTTTTATGCCAAGGCGGTCCGGGACTGGCAGGACGCGGCCCTCCCCGATGGAATGCTTACCGACACGGCCCCCTTTGTGGGAATCCAATACTGCGGGGTGGCCTGGGCCATGGTCCATCCCCTGCTGCAGGCTGAGCTTTTGCGCTATTGCGGCAGCCGGCAGCTGATAGAGGAGCAGTACCCCATTTCCCGCCGCTGGCTTAATCTGGTCAATTCACAATACCCGGATCACATCGTGACCGAAGGTCTGAGCGATCATGAGGGGCTGGAGCCGGCGCCTGCACCACCGATGGTGACACCTCTCTATGCCGAGTCCGCCCGTATCCTCAGCCGACTGGCCAATATTCTTGAACTCAAGGAGGATGTGATCAGATATCAAAAGCTCTTTCTGGATATCCAGGAAACCTACTTGGACCGTTTCCTTGAGCGTGGGACCGGGCAGGTGCGTCCCCACACCCAGGCAAACCAGGCAATGGCCCTGGGTCTAGATCTTCTTCCTCCAGAAGAGCGGGACCGTGCGCTTCAGGTTCTGATCAGTAAAATTCAGGAAGAGCATGATGGTCATCTTTCCACCGGGATATTCGGGACCCGCTATCTCTTGGAGGTCCTCTCCAGGACGGGGAATGCCGACCTTGCCGCCGCAATTGTGAGGGAGACAACATTCCCCGGATGGGGCTACATGCTGGAAAGCGGGGCCACTACACTCTGGGAGCACTGGGAACTCAGCGACAATACATTTTCCCACAACCACCCCATGTTCGGATCGATAAGCGCCTGGTTCTTTCACTGGCTAGCCGGGATCCAACCCCACCCCCAGGCAAAAGGATTTGACCGGTTCAGCATCCGGCCCCAGCCGGTGGAGGGGATCACCTGGGTCGAAGCCGAATACAAGTCAGTAAGGGGGACGATATGCGTATTCTGGGAGAGGGATGAAGAGGAATTTGTGCTGAAAATCACTGTCCCTCCCAACACACGAGCCAAAGTCTTCATACCCACCTCCGATGCCGAGAGCATCAGGGAAAAAGAAAAGCCTGGAACGGGCCTTCCGTGGAAATGGGCCTGGAAAGCTGGCAATGGATACGGTGTCTGCGAAATCGGATCTGGAACTTACACTTTTAGCTCTATATACAAATAGGGCAGAATTCAGAAAGGTCATCATGACTGCCCGTCGAGTGGAAGTTCTTCCTCATAATTGTTGACTAAAATCTATTTAATCAGGTAATATCACTGCTGTCCTATAAAAAAATGGAAAAGTCTTGTAAGTCATTGAAAATAATAACGAAATCCGGGAAAAGGAGATATCATGTGTTCAGATGCGATATCACTATCTCTATCGGGGCAGGTTGCCATCGTAACGGGAGGTTCACGGGGGCTGGGCAGGGCAATAGCGCTGCTGTTTGCTCAGGCGGGAGCGAATGTTGTTGTGAATTACGTAAAAAATAAGACTGCGGCTGAGGAACTCAAGGAAGAAGCGGAAAAATACGGTGTGGAAGTTCTAGTCGAGCAGGGCAATATTGCGAATTATGCCGACTGCAAAAGGATACTGGAGAATACTCTCAGACAGTTCAACAAAGTAAATATTCTCGTCAACAATGCAGGCATATGGGAACCGGGAAATATCGGTGATATCGCACCCGATTCCTGGCAGCGGGTTATAGATGTTAACTTAACGGGAGTGTATAATTTCACCAATTTGGTGGTTCCGGTGATGAAGGAGCAAAAGCGCGGCAATATCATTAATATTTCCTCGCGATGTTCCAGGCGAGGAGAGGTAGGTTCTTCATCCTATGTCGCTGCAAAAGCTGCTCTCAATGGCTTTACACGATCTATAGCATTAGAACTGGGAGCTTATAATATCAGAGCAAATGGTGTTGCGCCCGCATGGATTTATTCAGATATGACCTATGAGCATTTGGGAAAGGAAGGAGTTGAGGAGGATATATTGAAGACTATTCCCCTCGGCAGGATCGGTGATCCGGAGGATGTGGCGAATCTCTGCCTCTTTCTTGCTTCGGATCTCTCAAGTTATTTAACGGGAGAAACAATATTTTTAAGCGGCGGCTCGATATAGAAACGACAGCCCATAGGTGGAATTACACCGCCCGACACAAGAGAGCCATCGGTATAGTAAGCTCCTTGCAGAAATGTTAATTGAAATTTATGTTTAGAGAATCAGGGATCCTTTAGAAGTTGGAAGAATCGAGACATAATAAGTACAAACATCATTATTTACCAAAGTCCATGCTGGATTCGTAGTGCTCTAGCTCAGTATAAGACTTTGTCTTCACCGAGATTTTTTATACGTTCGTCGACAGCCTCAAGAATTAAGTCTCTCCGGAGGAGGACGGCATTGATTTCTTTCTCTGTCAAATATTCTCCGACATTATCCCTGATAATTTCAAAATTTAAGGACTTCAGCTTTTCGACAAAAGCCCGAGGAAGTTCCTTCATAATTTTTGGGCCTTCTTTATGTTTCTCTGTGTAGATGAGATTTTTTATTAATTTATTGGATGTCCGGAAGGAGCGTGAGTGGTCTGGAAGAATTATCCGCCAGTCCTCCGTTATGAAAATATTCCCCGAATGTCGGTCTTCATTGGCAATCAAGTTATCAAATGCCAACCGCAAGTAGTTGGCCCTGTTGTAGGAGATGACTTTATGAGATAGAACTTTGATTTTCTGCTCATTTTTATGCTTGGCCTTTATCCAATAATCCGCCCAAAGTTGGCAGGAGCCTCTCACTCCTTTAAATTTTTTTTCAACTGTAGGCGAAATCATGTTCAAGCCCAAATACTTATCTAACCGATAAGCAGCGATTTCCCATCTCCAGTTCTCTACAAATCCCCTCATTCGGCCCTCTGCATTTTTCCATAGAGCCTTTCTTGTGACTCCATTTTTTTCTAAGGTTAATTCCCAGGGATTAGTTACTGCTTCTCGACTTTCTTGTTGTTTCTGCCCGATAATTTTGGCAGTTTTAAGAAATTCTTCCCATTTTTCTCTTTCGGCCAGTTCCTCTGAGGTGAACT
>CBFDDY010000102.1:0-7846 GCA_965603705.1 uncultured bacterium
TCTTCAATCCCAGATACACCATGGCAAAGAAGGCCACAACTGTGAGAATCGCCATCTTTTTGCTTTTCCACTTGTGATTCTTATCTGACAATCGCTTCTTTGTTCATTGACAGTAGCATGACCATAGTATAAAATTAATTTCAAGTCGGTAACAATAATTTTATGATGTAACATGTTGATATTAATTAAGTTGTAGTCGATTTAAATTTCATGTTCCGGACAGCAGTGATTGAATGTGAATAAAATCAGTTACTTTATACTATGATCTTATGAATATTTTTTTTTAATAAAAAATGTTCCCAAAAACATATTTCTTTTGATATAATAATAGATATGTTTTGAAAGGCTAATATTGAATTAATTCAAAAAAACAAGACACGAGAAATTTAATGTTATGTCTGAGCGAGAAAGATATTCTTGAAACTGCTGCTACCATAGAAGTAGTGGATGAGGGCGAAACAGCTGGGATTAGGAACAGAAGTTGAAATATAAAAGAGGAGGGATGGTATTGTTAAATTGGAAACCGCCGGATGATTGGCAGGTCATAACTACTCTAGATGCCCATACAGCGGGCGAGCCGCTGCGTTTGATCACGGGCGGATTGCCGGAGATTCCAGGGAATACTATCCTGGCAAAGCGGCGTTATTTCCGGGATAATCTGGATTTTTTACGTACAGGACTGATGTGGGAGCCAAGAGGGCATGCTGATATGTACGGGGCTGTGCTTACGGACCCGGTAACTCCGGATGGAGATTTCGGTGTTTTTTTTCTGCATAATGAGGGATACAGTACTATGTGCGGGCATGCCATAATCGCGCTGGCCACTATGACTTTGGATACTAATATGGTAACCAGAAAAGGGGACAGTCCGGTCTTGAAAATGGATACTCCGGCAGGCCAGGTAACAGCTACCGCCCATAGGGACTCCGGCAGGGTCAAAGAGGTCTCTTTTTTAAATGTTCCTTCTTTTGTCTATAAAAGCGACCAGCATATCAACATCCCCGGTTTAGGGCGGATTCGATACGATGTTGCCTTTGGCGGGGCATTTTATGTTTTTTGCCAGGCGGAAGAGCTAAATACCGGACTTGGAATTAAAGACTATAATAACTTGATAGACCTTGGGCGGCGCATAAAGTATGCGGTGGGGGATGAATTGACAATCAAGCACCCTTATGAGGAAGACCTGGGGTTTCTTTACGGGACTATCTTTACAGGCCCGCCTGAAGATCCAGCCCATCACAGCCGCAATGTCTGTATTTTTGCCGAAGGGGAAGTGGACCGTTCTCCTACAGGAACC
Organism: uncultured bacterium; assembly: GCA_965603705.1. Classification (GTDB taxonomy): domain Bacteria; phylum Acidobacteriota; class Aminicenantia; order Aminicenantales; family Aminicenantaceae; genus JAUVXM01. The sequence continues at coordinate 1,298 of CBFDDY010000102.1, forward strand.
GGAGTAAGTGCCCGGGCTGCTATCCATCTATCCCGTAAAGATATTGAAGTGGGAGAATGGATCACAGTTGAAAGTATAATAGGTACCTGCTTTAGGGTGCGGGTAGCGGAGAAAACTGAATTCGGTTCTTATTCAGCCGTTATTCCACAAGTAAAGGGCAGCACTGCCATCACCGGCAGTAATCAATTCTTCTTTGACCCGAATGATCCATTAAGCAAGGGTTTTATTTTTCGTTAATTGAGGTGTAGAAATTTAAAATGACCAAAAAAAATATATTAAACTTAGCTTCCCTTAAAGATCAGGTATATGAATATCTCAGGTCTCAGTTGAGAAAGGGAGAGCTTATGCCTGGTGATGTCATTGATATGAGTGTAACAAGTCAAAAATTAGGTGTGAGCAAGACTCCTTTAAGAGATGCCCTTATCCGGTTGGAGATGGAGGGTTTTGTAAATATTATGGCTCGTAAGGGAGTGCTTGTGAATGTCCTGACAGTTGAGGGTATCAGAGAGATATATCAAATTCTCGGAGCATTGGAAAGCACAGCGATAATCGCTGCTTCCAGGACTATAAACAAGGGGGAAGTGGACAGGCTGAGAAAGTTAAATGAAGGTATGAGGAAGGCGATAGAGAATGACGATTTTAATGATTTTTATGATAAGAATCTAAAATTCCATGATGTATTTTTGAGGTTGTCCGGAAATAATATGCTCCGAAAAACAGCAGATGTTTTAAAAAAACGCCTATATGATTTTCCCCGCCGGGCAGGATATGTAAAGGAATGGGAGCAGTCCTCCATTAAAGAGCATCAGCAGATTGTGGAATTTATATCAGCAAAAAAATATTTTAAGGCGGCTGACTTTATTCGGGATGTCCACTGGTCCTTTAATGTCCAGGAGAGGTTTATTAAGTTATACCATTCTGATAGTCCGTCGAGTCTGAACAATTCCTAAAAACCTTTTTAAGAATGTCGGTCACTCTAGCTGCAGGATCTGTCCATATTTTTTTCTCCTCCTCTCCCAGCATATAAAAGAGGCCATCAAGCGTTTTGGTTGTCATATAATGATCCAAGTCTATCGACTCTTTCTCGACAAACGGAAGGGAGAAATATTTATCCGTCAAAGTTTTGAAGCTTTTTGTCACTCCCGCCTCCTCCATACTGGCAGAAATGACCGGTTTCAACGCTTCATAAATCATAGCGCTTGTTTTTGCCTTGAAATATTCTGTTGCTGCCGTATCTCCTCCGGTTAGAATTCCTGTAGCATCCTCGAAAGTCATTTCTTTGATTGCCCCTACAAATATGGATATAGCTTCAGGCGCAGCTTTTTCTGCGGCTCTGTTCATACTGAGGACAAATTCATCCACCTGTTTCTGGAGTCCAAGGGTGCCGAGCGTGTCGGCAACTTTTTGCATTTTCTTATCCTCATGATTTGTTCAATCAATATTTTACAGGAAATTCCTTTTTAAGCAAGGGAGATAGGATTTGGTTTTTTTGTTCATGACAATCTTTGTTTCCCCTATTCATTAAATAAATGTCTTTTTGCAAAAATAAAAATATGGTAGAATAGAAAACAATGGAAATAAAACATCTCAAAAGCACTCATTTTTCCGATTATATAGAACCATCCCAGGTAGTTCTTAACCTTAAAGCCAAGAACAAGGTCGAAGCACTGGAAGAGCTGCTGGATATCCTGGAAAAGCAAAATCTGATCAAGAATAAAAAGCCGATATTAACCAGAATAATCGACAGGGAACGCCTGGAGTCAACCGGGATAGGCCATTGTATAGCACTGCCTCATGCCCGTATAAATGCCGGGCATGACATTGCGGTAGTAGCAGGAATATCAAAAAAAGGGATTGAATTTGAAGCAATCGATGGGAAAAATGTAAAGATTATTGTTTTAATAATCTGGAATCCAGCAATACCCGGCCTTTTTAATCATCTTTTTGCCGGGCTTGCCAAATTTTTGATGCAGCCGAAATTTCGGGCCCGCCTTATTGAAGCAAAGTCGAAAAAAGAGTTGTATCAAGTCTTTTCTGAGGTCGAGCTAAAGATTCCTCTCCATATGGATAAAATCATGCACAGAGCCGGTGTTTTATGGAAACTCCAGGAGATCGAAATTCAGATAAAGAAGGCCAAGAAAGAGAAAAAGACAGAGCTTAAGCAACAGTCTGAATTGATTCGGAATGAATTGGACACAGCTCTGTTGGATAGATTTGATAGGCTTATGGAAAGATATGGTTTTGCAGTAGCAGAGGTAGAGGACGGAGCCTGTCAGGGGTGTTATATTAATGTGGCTACGGGCATGGGTTCTGCCATAGAAGGAAGTAATGATATTTATGTCTGTGAAAACTGTGGAAAATTCCTAGTAGCTACAAAAAAAGAATAACTTTAATCCGGAATTTCATATCCTTGCTTACTCAAAAGCAGATCACGGCAGCTAGATGGCAAAAAAAATTTCATTCGGTGTTAGCCAGCGAAAGGAAAATAGTCTGTATAAAAAGATGGAGAAGTTTGGAATTTTTGAAAAAGACATTGAAGAGAAATTCATCCGTTCGAGTGGAAAGGGCGGCCAGCATGTAAATAAAGTCTCTACCTGTGTCTACCTGAAACACATACCTACTAGCATCGAAGTTAAATGTCAGAGCGAACGATCTCAGACGCTTAACCGGTTTTTGGCCAGGAGGAGGTTAGCGGATAAAATTGAAGCCAAGATCCTCGGTAAAAAGAGTAAAGAACAGCAAAGGATTGCAAAAATACGCCGTCAGAAACGGAAACGTTCCAAGCGGGCAAAGGAGAAAATGCTTATAGAAAAGAAGAAACAAGCTGATAAAAAAAAGATCCGTACATTTAAGCCTGATATTGACGATTATTAAGGAGGATAGATTGACAAAAAAATATGATCGCAGGGATTTCTTAAAACACAGCGGGGCTGTGGGCATGGGCTTAGCAATCGGCGGCATGGCTTTGAAAAAAGCAAGCGCTAAAAGCCCCATAAATACTGCAACTCCTCAGGATGGCCACTTCATTAATAAACCCATCAACAGAGTTCGGGTTGGTTTTGTGGGGATTGGGAATCAGGGCAGTGGCCATCTCCGCAATCTTCTTAGACTTGAAGGCGTTGAGCTGGTGGCTGTTTGCGATATTCATGATGGCCATCGTGATAAAGCTGTTAAAATGGTCGAAAAAGCCGGCCAGCCTGCCCCGAAAGCTTATGGCCAAAAAGGTATAGAAGATTTCAAACGTATGTGTGATGAAAATAAAATGGATCTAGTATACAATGCCACCCCCTGGGAATTCCATACACCGGTTTGTACATACGCAATGAAAACCGGATCTCATGCTGCTACCGAAATTCCTGGGTCAATAACTATCGAAGAATGCTGGAAAACAGTCGAATATGCTGAGAAACACAAAAAACACTGTATCACAATGGAAAACTGCAATTATGACAGCACTGAATTGTTATTGTTCAATATGGTCCGCCAAGGAGTTTTTGGTGAACTGTTGCACGCTGAATGCGGCTATCTGCATGATCTGCGCGGCTGGAAATTCGGGGAAGCCTATTATCCTCATGATTGGCGTTTGCAGCACTCGATCAGACGAAATGCCGACCTTTACCCGACCCATGGTTTGGGGCCGGTATCTCAGTGGATGGATATAACCAGAGGTAACAAATTCGAACACCTGACATCTTTCTCAACTCAATCAAGAGGCCTGAAACTAGAAGCTATGAATCGTTGCGGCAAAGATCATCCTCTTGCAAAAACTGACTATGCTCTTGGTGATGTTGTCAATACTATGATCAAAACCAATAGGGGACAGACGATCCTTGTCACTCATGATACCAACTCTCCCAGACCATACAGCCGCAGAATCGTTATCCAGGGAACAAAGGGCTTGGCCCGTAAGTACCCGGATGAAAAATATTCTTCCGGCCATAAATGGCAAGACCTTGAAGAGATGAAAGAGAAATATGATCACCCTCTTAAAAAAGCACTCAGAGAAAAATCTCAAGGCGCCGGCCACGGTGGTATGGATTTTATCGAAGATTATCGTCTGATCTATTGCCTGCGTAATGGCGAGCCTATGGATAGCGATGTTTATGACGGCGCTTCCATGAATTCTGTCGTCACACTCAGTGAAATATCGATTGCTGCCGGCAACTCTTCCGTACAATGTCCTGATTTTACGCGTGGAAAGTGGAAAGTCAGGAAACCTGTGCCTATTGTTGATAAAGTATAATAGCTCGTCGCAATAATGGATTAACTTAACTTGCCAGTTTTATCAGCGATTGAAGCAATAGATTTGCCCCTATTTCCAGGTCTTCCCATTTTATGTTTTCTTCGGGAGAGTGACTGATCCCATCTGTGCAGGGGATAAATATCATGGCGGAATCTGTAATTGATGCCATGATCTGGGCATCGTGTCCAGCGCCGCTGGGAAGGATCATGTGGGAATAATCCTCCTTTTCGCATAGTTTTTGCAGAAGGTTAGTCAAGCGGGTTGGGGTCGTAACCGGTTTTGTTTTGTCAATAGATTTATACCTGAATTTTAAGCCCCGGGTCGAGGAAATATCCTCAGCTAGGGACAGGAAAAATTTTTCCATAGCCTGCAGCGATTCTTCTGTGGTGCTTCTGAAGTCGAGAGAAAAATCCGCCCGGCCGGAAACTATACTGAATGCGCCGGGGAATATATGGGCTTTACCAATAGTCACTTTGCTTCCATAATGCTGAGTGGCAACATACTGGGTGGCTTTCAAGGCAAAATCTGCCAGGCCTAAAAAGGCGTCTTGTCTCAGTTCGATAGGAGTTGTGCCGGCATGGCTGGCTCTCCCTGAGAAAGAGCATAACCAATAGTTCTTGCCGGCTATGCAGTCAACAATACCGATTGATTTTTCCTCTGTTTCGAGCACCTGCCCCTGCTCAATATGAAGTTCGAGGAAGGCATCTATATCAGGTCTTTGTTTGTGTGCCTGCATGATGCTATCGATGGAAAATTCTGTATCACAGAGGATGTCTTTTAACGGCTTCCCAAATTGAGTAAGCCCATTTTCTAAAACCTCCCGCTTAAGCGAACCGGTAAAGGCCCTTACACCTAGAAAATCACCAACTAAATTTCCTTCTTCATCAGTGAAGGCAGCCACTTCCAATGGTTTTTTAAGTTTTAGGCTGTTTTCTTTGATAGTACGCAGACTCTCAAGAGCTGACAATACTCCGGCGGGTCCGTCAAATATGCCTCCGTTTATAACGGAGTCAAGATGAGAGCCGGCCATAATTATCTTGCCTTCCCCGTCTAAACGGCCGAAAATATTACCGGCGCCGTCCTGTCTGAGAGAGAGTCCGGTTGTGGAGATTTTATTTTTAAACCATTCCCTTGCTTTAAGATCGGGTTTGCTGAAAGAGGGGCGGCTGATCCCTCCCCTGGCATCTTTGCCGATTTGAGAAAGTTCGATTATATCGCTTTTAAGACGCTCAAAGTTGATTTTAAGCTTCATTTTTATTCAATAAGAGCAATCATGTCTCTTACTGCCATTTCAATTCCTGCAATTGCGGCTCGGGCTACGATTGAAAATCCAATACTGAATTCTTCGATTTCAGGTATGGCAGCAATAGGATGGATATTTTTATAATCTAATCCGTGTCCAGCATGAATCATTAAGCCTGATTCAAAGCCGAATTTTGCTGCATTGATGACGGATTCTAAGGCTTTTTGCTGCTCTTTTCCTGGGGAGAGGTCAGCATAGAGCCCGGTATTGATCTCTATCATATCGCAGTTTAATTGTTTACATACTTCTATCTGATCGGTATTGGGATCGACAAAAACACTTACTTTAATACCTGCTTTATGCAAGCTATTAATATGAGAGTCCAGGTAATCTCTGTCAGCAATAACATTCAGTCCGCCCTCTGTCGTCAATTCTTCCGGTTTTTCCGGCACTAAGGAAACGATATCCGGTTTAATTTCGAGGGCGATCTCTTCCATCTCTTTGGTTGCTGCCATTTCTACAATAAGTTTGGTCTTGATGGATTGACGCAGTAATATTAAGTCTCGTTCTTTTATGTGCCGCCTGTCACTGCGTATATGACATACAATACCCTCTGCTCCAGCCTGTTCAGCTAATAGGGCGGTAAGGACAGGTTCGGGCTCGTTGCTCTCTCTTGCTTCTCTTAAAGTAGCAAAATGGTCGATATTTACAGCAAGTCTCATAATATTAACCTCCTTATTTTTTATAAATAGTTCAGGCTAAGTGCTTAGTAATAACATCAGCTATTTGTTGGGCATATTCTCTTATCTCGGTTTGGACCTGTCCTTCGATCATGACTCTGACCAATGGTTCTGTGCCGGAATGCCTGACATTGATCCGGCCTGAGTTTCCCAACCGGTCTTTGACTTTCTCTATGATGTTTATGATTTCGGGGAATTGAGAAAGATCTTCTTTACGGGCTACTTTAACATTTTTTAGAGTCTGAGGAAATACCCGGTAATTTTCCAGAAGTTCTGAAAGAGACGAGTTTTCCACGGTCATTGCCTCAAGAATTTTTATGCTG
>CBFDDY010000103.1:0-7786 GCA_965603705.1 uncultured bacterium
CTTGGGTAAACAACCAATTCTGTATCAACCGAGTAGCGTTTCAACCCACGATGAAAGATGTAACACTGCCCAATCGGGTCGGTGCGGTCATTTTCCCCACACAGGATCATTGTCGGTGTCCGAATATCACTTATATAAGTCGTAGGAGATCTTTTGATAAAAAGGTCCGGATTCTCATAAGGAGTCCCCAGATACCAGGTGTCATAGGCATTTATGGAACTTGTTTCTGTTCCATACTCAACCGCAAGATCGGTCATAGGAGCTCCGGAAACAGAAGCAGCAAACCGGTCAGTCTGAGTAACCGCCCAGGCAGCCATATATCCTCCGTACGACCAGCCTCCAATCCCCAGGCGCTCTGGATCTGCAATGCCTCGTTTTATCAGGTAATCGACCCCGGCCATTACATCTTTAAAATCATTTCCACCCCAATCATACCTGTTAGAGGTAAGAAATTTATATCCATATCCCACAGAGCCTCGAATATTCGGACACAATACAGCATATCCCCTGGCTGCAAGCAACTGCCCCCAGGAATTAAAACTATCCGACCAGCGCCCTGATGGCCCTCCATGTACTAAGACTACTAGAGGAATTTTACTCCCTTTATGATATCCTTCGGGAAGCATTAAAGCCGCCTCGATCTTCTTTCCATCACTGCTTTTATACGTTACTATTTCAGGTTTAACCAAGGCAATATCTTCCCATTCTTGGTTGAAGTCTGTGACTTTTTCTGCTTTTCCAGGCTGCGAATATATCCATAGCTCCGGGGCCGCTACCGCTGCGGCTCCCACAAAAGCCAGGATGTCCTCTCCGGCAGCAAAAGAACGAGATGGCGTAATCGGAAAATTATTTTGCTTTTCAGCCCTGCCTTTAAGATCTATTGTATAAAACACATTTGAAAATCCATCCTGGACCAGGGCGAGCAGGATTCCTTCCTTAGTCCAGCAATAGGAGCTGACTGTCCTGTCAATAGAATCCTGGGTGAGATTTCTACTCCACTTCCCTGATAAGGACCGGATAAATAGATCGTTAGCAGTAGGACCGTCTGTACGTGATCCCACATAAGCTAAATATTCCCCATCCGGAGAGACTCTCAGGTTGCTAAAAGGACCCTGTGGTTGGAAGATCGATTCCATTTCTCCCTCATCTATTCTCAGCCGGTATATCCGGTTGGAAAATAATTCTGGCTGAGGGTGGTCTGTAGCGGATAAGATCAAACTGTCTCCTCCCGGCATCCAGGTAAATCCTGAGATCCGCCATATATTCTTAGTCAACTTATCTATCTCTTTTGAATCTAAGTCAATTTCCCAAAGGCAGGCATATTTTTCATTTTTCTGTATGACCCGGGCATCATCTTTTGCTTCCTTTTTCTTTTTTTCTTCAGCTGTCTGCGGCTCACGGGCCAGATAGGCAATCCTTTCTCCATCCGGAGACCAGGCAAAAGAAGAGACCCCTGTTTCTACCCTAGTTAAGGCACACGCTTCACCTCCATCTATTGAAATTAGATATATCTGGGTTTTATCCTCCCGTGAAGATAAAAATGCCACTTGTTTGCCATCAGGTGACCAGCGCGGGCTGCTGTCTGATTTATCCGCATATGTAAACTGCCGGAGCTCTTTTTTTTGGATATCATAAATCCAAATATCCCGGTTCTGACTTGTACCTTTAACAGGCTCTGAAACCGTAAATGCGATCTTACTTCCATCCGGAGAAAGCCTTAGGTCAGATAAACGCCGTATTTTATTCGTCTGCTCCGGAGAAAGAGCTTCATTATCTGCAACAGTAATTACCGCACTTAAAATGAAAAACAATAATAGCATAAAACTCAAGTAAAATTGTTTGGATAACTTCATTAAATTTGCCTCCCTTGGCTTCATTTACTGCTAATACATCTACGATATAGAAAACCTGGCCTTTCATTCCCCTCTTCTCCTGACTTTATTTTTTTCTTTCTTGGACGATTTTCTTAAATTTATCCCGCAGCCGTGTTTGGACACTAGTCCTGGGTATTATTTTTCCATTGATGATCACAGTATGGATCTTTGCGCTTAACTGTACTATGCTTTTGGTGCAGATTATCACATTAGCAGTTTTTCCTTTTTCCAAGGAGCCTACTTGGTTATCAATACCCAGAATCTTTGCCGGATTAATAGTCAATGCTTTAATCGCCTCCTCCTCAGACAAACCATAAGCCACAGACAAGCTGGCCGGAACCGGCTGGCGCCGCACATTGCGACTGCCCGGCCTCCCACTTTCATTAAAGGCAAAAAGCACCCCTTTCTTTGCCAGCATTGCAGCTGTCTGGTAATACTTATCAACCGCCTCCCACCGCTGGGGCATAGTGGTGGTCCCTGCCCAGATCACTGGAATATTTTTAGCTACGAGCTTTTCAGCAAACCCAAGAATTCCGGCTGTAGCAAAAATAATCCCCTTTAAATTATATTCCTCGATTATATGAAGGGCATTTCGAATGGTCACTTCATCAGAGGTGATAAAAAGAGCCGGCACTTCCCGCCTGAGAACCTGAGTGAGAGCTTCCATATCCAGATCGTATTTAAATTCTTTGGGGCTTTCTGCCTTTTTTTTCTTCTTTTCAGCATAGAGTTTTGCCTGATTCAGTTTATCTCTTATCAGAGAATTTACCCCTGAAAGTGTACTGGGAAAACTATTGCTGGCCCGGGCCCCGGTATTAAAGATCTGGGCGACATCTCTTTTTATCACCATATCTTCAGCCAGATTCCCTTCAAGATTTAAAGCCACCGCTTTTCCATTGATGGCACTGCGGGTGCCGCTTACAGTCAAAACGGTTGTAACTCCGTCGATCCTTGTCACTTCAATACATTCATCCTCAGGATTTACAGCGTCATAAGAGTCCATATGAGGAGTCGAAACTCCTATCTCATCAGTATCACTTCCTGCTCCGGGATAACCTGTAACTCCCACAGCAGTAAGCGGCCCTATCATTCCCGGATAGACATACATTCCCTTTGCATCAATGATATTTGCCTCTTTTGGAGCTTTTAAACTTATTCCGATTTTCACAATAATTCCATCTTTGATAAGCAGACTTCCGCTTGTTATTACTTTCCCAACAACAGGAACAATAGTACCATTCTTTATCAATATTATTTCCTGGGCATCAGCATAAAAAACTCCCAGAAAAAATATTATCGCTGCCCAAATAATCGTTATTTTTTTCATCTGGAGCTCCCCCTTACTCTGACACTGGAATCAGCATAATCGTAATAAATTACTCCTTCAACAATCGTTATAATCACCTTGGTGGTAGAATCAAGCGGATACTTATCAAAAACAGCTATATCACCGTCTTTTCCGACTTCAATACTGCCGATTCTTTCTTCCATCTCTAATGACCTTGCCGCGTTAATAGTGATCATCTTAAGGGCTTCTATTTCGGGAAGATCATTGTATTTCAGCATTTTGGCGGCATTTAAATAGAGAAACCGCCCCTCATTTGCACTGTCGGAATTTATCACAATATTGACACCGGCATCATGCATTATCTTAAAACCAAAAGGACAGCCGTCATACATTTCTTCTTTCATTCCCCACCAGTCAACCCAGCCTCCAAAAGAGACTCCTGCCTCAGCCATTAAGTCAGCAACTTTGTAGCCATCCACACAATGGCTGATCTGTTTTAGAATAATATCAAATTCATGGCAAAATTTCAGCAGCCAGACTATCTCATCAGCTCTATAGGTATGACAGTCGATAGTCATATCTTTCTTCAGTACCATCTTTAGTGTCTCCATTTTTAGATCTTTCTCAGGCTTTTTAATATCTTTTTTTCCGGCAGCTTTATCCTTTTCATATTTATCCCATTTGGCTTTGTATTCCTGTGCTTCAATAAAGGCCTTGCGGGCGACATAGGCATTCCCCATACGGGTAGAAGGCATTCGCCCTTTACTTCCGTACAACCGCTTGGGATTTTCGCCCAGAGCCATTTTCAATTGCTGGCGGACACCTTTAACCATCATCTCTTCGACCGGTTGATCATATTTGAGCTTAATGGTCACATTAACACCGCCTATAACATTAGCACTGCCGTGCATCGTCTTTACAGTAGTCACCCCGCCGGCAAGGGTTGTCCTGATCGTATCATGGCTAGAGTCAAGCACATCTTTCATCCATATCTGGGGAGTAACAGGGCTGGATACCTCATTGCCGTCTCCCATACCAAAGGCAATATGAGTATGGCTATCTATAAGGCCAGGCATTACATACTTTCCGGTCACATCGATAACTTTTATTCCTGAAGGAATATTAATGTTTTTCCCAACTGCTGTGATTTTACCATCCTGAATCACAACTGTTCCATTTTTAATAGTTCCTTTTGTTACGGTCAGGATTGTGCCTCCTTTAAGAGCCAGGTCCTGAGCCGCCACACTGACTGAAATAAGAATAAATACTGTTATAAGGTATAATATTTTTCTTCTCATCTACAACTCCTTTTCAAGGTTAAGATTCCTAATTAACCTATAGCAGGCAATATTAAAAATCAAGGGGGAAGAAACAGGAGCCAGATGTTGATTTCGCGTATCCTACTTACCGTATCTACCATCAGGGAGATAAACCGCAATAAGAATATTAAATGCGGATAAGAAAAACCAGGAAAATCAGGTTAATAAATCGTAATTCGTAGTTATTTATTGTAATTCATAGTTATTCATTGCGGTTTAATAACACGGACGAAAGTCCGCAAATTACTATGAATAACGAAGGCTATGCCTTTAAATAGATTTAATTTTCGGATGATACTTCAGTTATCCTGCCATCCAGCAAAGTTTTCAGCACTTTGTGCTTTTCAAGCCATTCCATTAAAGTTAGTTCAAGGGAAAATTCTGTATTTAATGGATCTTTAATATCAAAACCAAAATATTTATCCTTTGCCTGCCCGGCTACATAATCATTAGTGGCTAAAGTATATTTTTTTTCCGGAGATAACAACTCTCCCCTGTCAACAACAATATCTTGTCCGACCTCAAGCCGCCACACTCTTTCTCCAAAAGGCCTGGCGGATATGGAGCAATACATATATTTCAGCCCGGATACTTGAAACGTGTCTCTTGCTCTTTCAATATCTCTTTCGAGAACTTCTTTTATCTGCCGACCTGTAAGTTTAAATAAGACTATAGTATTGCGAAAGGGAGAAAGCTCATATATATCTCTTTTTGTGACAGGACCGGTAAAAATATCAGCCCGGATACCGCCACTGTTTTGCAAGGCTATTTGGGCCCCGGTTTTCCAGCGTATCACATCTGCAATCCAGTTTCCCAGGGCACTTTCACCAGATTCGTATTTTGGGGCTTTGTAATCAAAATCTGACCGTCCAATTACAGTATTAAAGTCAGATTCAACAGACATTTCAACTTCCTGGACCAGTTCACTGACATCAGGAGCAGGATTAAGATCAACATCGGCCCACAGCCAGATCAAGTCTTCCTCAAAATTAATGACCCTGTCTTTTTTTACTTCAAGCTTAAGAAATCCCAATGTCTTCATGTGCCCTATAGTCGATTTGACCAAAACACCATTAACCTCTTTAAATCTCCCGTCTTCAGATGCCACCAGGGCGATATCGATCCCAGGAACCTCCTTAGCAACTTTATCACCAATAACTACTTTAGAATGGATCAGGACAACGATCAGGTCCGACTTTTTATCCAATTCCGGAACATAGGAATTCAAAGTAGGTATAATCGGCAGTACAGCTAGCCCTTTGGTACTTTTTTTACTGACTTCCTGCAGGAAATTTTCTTCCATTACCGCAATCACTCCGACTTTAATTCCACCTTTCTCAAGAACATGATAAGGGTTAGAAGCAAAAAGCTCTCCGCTCTCTTTGTAAACAATATTTGCTAAAACAACAGGAAATTCAGTCAGTCTCGCAAGCCCTAAAGCATTTTCCTGTCCCCTGTCAAAAGCATGGTTTCCATAACATCTAACATCATATCCCAGCCGGTTGAGAAATTCAGGCATAACTCCGCCGATAACTTCTTTATATTTTTTTTGGGCAGCAAAAGAACCGGTCATTATATCTCCGCTGTCTATCAGCAGGACATTTTTTTCTATTTCCCTAAGCCTGTTTATATAATGACTGGCTGCTTCCATCCCTCCCACCAGCCTCAGCTTTCCCTCTGATCTGAATTTTTTAGGCTGAAAAGTCCCATGAATGTCATTGGAAAAAAGGATGACAAGGCTTTTTGATTGCGATATACAGGCAAAATTAAAAATAACTGTGGCAATCAGGAATAGCAGAACAAATTTTCTCATTTTCGATATGCATGATACTAAGAAAATGGAAAATAGTAAATAGTTAAAAGCAGTGAATCGTGAAGGTGAATGAAAAAACATAAAACCAGGAAAACCAAAGAATGGAGGTGAAAGGTTTCCAATTTGGGCCTTGCCAAAAACTGAAAAGAGCTTTTTATTTTTGGCTGCAAGCCAGAAAGAAAAAGCTTCTTAATCTTATCCGTGAATATCCGCGTAAATCCGTGTCTTCAGCATCCTCAGTGTAAAATTTTTTATTGCTTTTTTAGGATAGAAGCTGCAACTATATTAGCTACTTTGCTGCGAATAGCGATAACCGTGCCTTTATCTTCAGGGTGAACCCTGTTTGTAAGAAAAATCACAAAAGTCTTTGTTTCCGGATCGATCCACAGGGAAGTACCGGTATAGCCTGTATGACCGAAAGAATCAGGGCCAAAAAGGTCTCCTCCATTAGAGGAATAAGGTGAATCCAGGTCCCAGCCCAGCCCCCGGCCGGAAAAAATGACTTCCCGGCAGAGTTCTGTCATCCTTTCAACTGCCAAAGGACTCAAGATCCTGGTGTTTTGATACCTCCCCTTATTTAACAACATCCTGGCAAAAACCGCCAGATCATCTGCAGTAGAAAACAGACCGGCATTGCCTGAGATCCCTCCCTGTAATCTTGCCAGAGGGTCATGGACAACTCCTTTTAGAGCAATACCATCTATTACTTCAGTGGGAACGCATCTGTCAATATACTCTGCCGGAGGATTAAATAAAGTGTCTTTCATCTTCAAAGGCTGGAAAATATTCTCTTTAGCAAATTCTGAAACTGACTGCCCCGCAATCTCCTTGATAATATGGGCAAGAGTTATAAAGCCCAAGCAGCTGTAATGAAACTCATTTCCGGGAGGATTAGTTTTTTTTAACCGGGCAATGTGGTTGACAAGGTCTTCAGTTTTACAGGAATCACCAAATTTCTCCTCGATCTCGCCATCCTCCGTATAGGGGGGAAGACCTGATGTATGGGTTAAAAGGTGGAGGATACAGGCATCATCTCCAGGCTCATCGTTTTCATCTAAATAAGTTTCGAATTCAGGAATATATTCTTTTACTTTATCCCGGAGCCTGAGCTTTCCCTGTTCAAGCAAAAGCATAATGGAGGTTGCGGTTGCCACCGGTTTAGTAAGGGAAGCCAGGTCAAAAATCATGTCTTTTTCCATGGGATAGTGTTCCGGAATCCTTTGCGACTCACCATAAGCCCTGTGTAAAACGATCCTTCCCCTTCTCCCGACCAAAATCACTGCTCCGGGGAAATCATGCTTTTCTATTGCTGCTTCGATTATTCCATCCAGCCTTTGCAGCCGTACTGATGACATGCCCTCTACTTCCGGCTCAAAACGGAGAGGTTTTTTAACACTGCACTGCGGATAAAGCAGAATTAATAAAAATATTGCGATCAGTGCGCTTTTTTTCGGCATACCAAAAACCTCCCCAGTTTAGAACTTATCACCAT
>CBFDDY010000104.1:0-7682 GCA_965603705.1 uncultured bacterium
TTTTCTTTTGAAGAACCGTTACCATTCGTTCAAGCCCCATTCCAGTATCAACTGAGGGTGCTGGAAGCGCATGGAGTTTTCCCTTTTCATCCCTGTTAAACTGCATAAACACAAGATTCCACAACTCTATAAAACGATCGCTGCCACATTCTATTAACTTCTCAGGCTCTCCTTTTTCATATTCTGGATCAAGTTCATAGTGTATCTCAGAACATGGTCCGCAAGGCCCTGTGTTGCCCATGCTCCAATAATTTTCTTCTTTGCCAAGGCGGAATATTCTGTCCTCCTTTATCCCTATTTCTTTATTCCAGATATCAAAGGCCTCATCATCTTCCTCATAAACAGTAATATAAAGTTTTTCACTGCTTATTTTATATACATCCAGAATAATCTCCCAGGAATATTCAATACATTTTTTTTTGAAATAATCACCAAAGGAAAAATTTCCCAACATCTCAAAAAAAGTATGATGCTTGCTTGAACGCCCAACCTCCTCAAAGTCATTATGTTTTCCGCTGACTCGCATACATTTCTGTACGGAAGCAGCTTTCATATAACTAGTTTTTTCCAGCCCCAGAAAAATATTTTTAAACTGGTTCATGCCAGCATTTGTAAAAAGTAGAGAAGGATCACCTTGGGGTATCAAGGACGAGCTTTTTACAATCTTATGACCTTTCCCCTTGAAGAAATCTAAAAAGGAAAATCTGATTTCCTGAACTTTCATTTATAATTCAAATTCCCCCTCATCATCTTTTCCTTCATTTTTTTTCCGCTCAATGTCTCCCATTTCCTTTTCCATATCTTCCATAGCAACATCTAAAGTAGACTGAATTCCCATAACTCTTAATTTAAAATTATCCGGACTGGAAGAATAACGCATTCCCTGCTCGTAAGATATATAGCCTTCTCTGTAAAGGTGGTAAATAGATTGGTCAAATGTCTGCATTTTATATTGAGACAATCCAGAGGCGATGGCATCTTTTATTAAAATCGTTTTTTCGCGATCACGAATACAATCTGCGATATAAGGTGTATTTATCATTACTTCCACTGCAGGCACCCGGCCTGATCCGTCTTTTTTTGGGATAAGCCGCATGGAGATCACAGCTTTAATAATACTTGAAAGTTGCAACCTTATTTGCCGCTGATGATGTGGTGCGAAAATTGAAATAATCCTATTTATTGTTTCAGGGGCATCTGTAGTATGGAGAGTGCTTAAGACAAGATGTCCAGTTTCTGCCGCCATAAGAGCGGTTTCAATTGTATCCAGATCCCGCATCTCTCCTACAAGAATTATATCAGGATCCTCCCGC
Organism: uncultured bacterium; assembly: GCA_965603705.1. Lineage (GTDB taxonomy): Bacteria > Acidobacteriota > Aminicenantia > Aminicenantales > Aminicenantaceae > JAUVXM01. The sequence continues at coordinate 1,314 of CBFDDY010000104.1, forward strand.
AGAGATGCTCTTAGTCCCCGGGCAAATGAAACGACATCTACTCCGACTTCCCTTTGGCTGATCATACTTTTTTTATCACTATGGAGATACTCTATAGGATCTTCAATCGTAATAATATTCTCTGACCTCTTCTCATTAATATGATTGATTATGGAAGCCAGGGTTGTAGTCTTACCTGACCCAGTCGTTCCAGTTACCATTATCAGGCCTCTTTGTTCATCTGCAATAGTCTCAATTGTTTCAGGAAGCAATAAGTCTGAAATCGTCATTATCTCTAATGGGATAATACGGAGCACAATAGCAAGACTGCTTCTTTGTTGATATATACTTCCTCTGAATCTCCCAAATCCTGGCAGGCTATAAGCAAGATCAATATCTAATTCCTTTTCTAAACTTATTTTCTGATGGTCATTAGTTATTTGGTTTGCCAATTCCCTGGTATCCTGGATTGAAAGGCGTTGGAAGCCTTTTAAATTATGAAGTTTTCCAAAAATGCGAATAACAGGAAAATTCCCTGCTTTTAAATGCAGATCAGATGCCTCACTTTCGATAGCTACTTTTAATAGGTCATTAATTTGCATATCTCACCTCCATGTTGCTTTTTTATTATTTTAGACTTTTTGTTCCTATCTTTCAACTTCTATATTCCCGTGAATAATCCAGGTCTACAATTTTATGTTTTCTCCCCGCAGTAAGGGCATCTTGTTGATTTATACGGTAAAGGACGCCGGCAATTAGAGCATAATTCTGCTTTTCGCAGATCTCGAGCTTTAATCCTTTTTCTTATATCAGAGATTTCATCTTTTTGAGTATCTTTTCCTCTATATATGGCAAGGTGTTTTAATAATTCAGCCGGGCTTTGGTATCTATCCTCAATTTTATTAGACAAACATTTCATAACAATATTATTCACTTCCCTTGGAATTCTAGGGTTTTTTAAACGAGGAGGAGTGATCTTTCCTAATTTTGCTTTTTCTAATATTTTAAAAGGATCAGCATCAATAATCGGCGGTTTACCGATAAGCATTTCATAAAAAATACAGCCTATAGAATAAATATCCGACCTAAAGGAGGTTTTTCCTAAGAATTGCTCGGGAGCCATATATGGAGGAGAGCCAATTCTAGTAGAAGCATAGGGAACATTATTCAGCCAAACTGATGTGCCAAAATCAGTTATTTTAACTCTCCCATCATCTTCTGAGAATATGATGTTTGACGGGCGTATATCTCTATGTACTATTTTATTAGAATGAGCATGTTCAGTTGCCTCGGCTATCTGACTAATAATATCAATGGTTTTCTCACATACAATGATCTTCTCCGTATTCAAGATTGTTTCCAGTGTTTTCCCCTTGATATACTCCATAACCATAAAAAAGATATTATCTTCTTTTTCCGCTGCTATCATCCTCACTATATTTTGATGATTTAAGGCAGCTTGGAGCCTGGGCTCTTTCAGTAGTTTAAAAAGCTCTGTAGATTGTTTATGAGGGACTTTGATGGCAACCTTAGTATTTAACCATGTATTTTTAGCCAAAAATACAGCCCCGAATCCACCACTTCCCAGAGGACGAATTATCTTGTATTTTCCTACTTTCTGACCTTTTAAAAACATTTCATATATTCCAAAAATGGGATAAGATCCCTAAACTACAAACAGCCGCTGTTTCAGTTCTCAATATATTAACACCCAAGTCAACAGGTTCATAATCATGCTGAATAATATTTTTTTCTTCCTCATCAGTCCAGCCTCCCTCCGGTCCTACCAGGATAAGGGCAGATTCAGGGATACCTTTTTTAATAACATCCCTTAGTAAAGTGCCCCCCTTTTCATTAAGGAAAATATTTTTCGATGCTTTGTTTTCCTCTAATAATTTACTCAGGTCGATCGGTGGCCTTATGGAAGGCAAATCCGACCGTCCACACTGCTTAGCAGCTGCAAGAGCTATTTTTTCCCATCTACTCAGTTTTATATCTACTCTATTTTCAATTTTAACAATAGTTCTTTCAGACAAAACTGGAATAATTTTTACAATGCCAAGTTCTGTTGACTTCTGTATGATTAAATCCATAGCTTTGGATTTAATCAGTGCTTGCGCTAGTGATATCCGGACTCTCGGCTCCTTTATTTCTTTTATTTTCAAAATGAATAGACTAGTATGCGAAATGCTTGTGTCTTCTATTTTTGCCAGATAACTTTTCCCCCTTTCATCAAAAAGCCAAACCTGATCCCCAGGTTTTTTTCTGGCAACTTTTCTCAAGTGATAATTTTCGGTTCCTGATAATTTTATGAAAGGGAATTCAATTTGCTTTTCATTTACAAAAAAGCGATTAGAAGTCAATTTTTTCTCTTTTGAGATAAACCTTGCTATCTAGATCTTCTCCCCTAGATTTTGCGAATTCTTTAAGGATATTTTTTTGTTTTTTAGATAGTTTTTTCGGTGTTTCCACATTCACTTTGACGAATATATCACCTTTTCTATGATTATTAATATTCTTTATTCCCTTGCCCTTAATTTTTAATATATCACCGGATTGAATCCCAGGCGGGATTATAAATAATTCTTTTCCCTCAAAAGTTTGTATTTCAGCTTTAACACCAGTAGCAGCCTTTGGGAATGAGATGAATACCTGACAGAAAAGATCATTATTTTGACGTTCAAAATATTCATCTTTATTCACATGAATCTGAATATACAAATCTCCTCTGGAAGCTCCTTTATCACCAGTTTCACCTTCATCCTCAAGCCTGAGTTTCATACCAGTATCAATTCCTGCAGGAACTTTTACTTTAATTTCTTTTTTAGTATTTACTTTTCCCCTTCCCCGGCATTTTTCACAAGGCGAAGAAATATATTCTCCAGTTCCATTACACTGTGAACAAACTTTTGCAATTGAAAAAAAACCCTGCTGATACCGAACCTGCCCTCTACCATTACATTTAGAGCATCCTGATTTACTGGTTCCGGGCTTCATCTTTGTTCCTAAGCATACCGAACATAGTTCCGCCCTGTTTAGCTTTATAGTTTTTTCTATTCCAAATACAGCTTCTTTAAGATCTATTTCCATATTTAAGGCTAAGTCTCTTCCTCTTTTGGGATAAGAATTTCTTTGGTGTGAGCGAGTTCCAAAAATATCTCCGAATCCAAAATTAAATAAATTACCAAGAATATCTTCGAAATCCCCAAAAATAGACGAATTAAATCCCGAAAACCCATTAAATCCTTCTCCTCTTAATCCATCATGGCCAAAACGGTCATACACCGATTTTTTTTCCGGGTCTATCAAAATACTGTATGCTTCTGAAGCCTCTTTAAATTTTTCCTCAGATTCATTATCTCCAGGATTTTTATCAGGATGATATTTTAATGCTAAATTTCGATAAGCCTTTTTTATTTCATCAGGAGAAGCTTCAGTTGAGACACTGAGAACCTCATAATAATTACGTTTTATCATTTTCTTCTGTCTGCGAATCTGTTTTTTCAGTTCTTTTTATAATTTCATTTATATTATTTCCAGTAAGACCAGATGAGGATCTTACTCTAATACTTTGCAATCTCCCGGTTGACATATCTTTTGCTGATACTTTAACAAGCCCGTCTGCATCGATTTCAAAGGTTACATCTATTTGAGGAACTCCAGCAGGTGCTGATCCGATACCGACTAAATCAAAAACAGCCAGAGATATATTATCAGTCGCCTTTTCACTTTCCCCTTGTAAAACATGAACTCTTACTCTTCTTTGATCATCCTCTACTGTAGTGAAAGGCATAGTCTCTTTAGTTGGTATTGTTGTATTTTTATCAATGATTTTTGTAAAAGATTCCTTTTCTGTCTCAATCCCAAGTGAAAGTGGAGTAACATCCAAAAGCAAGACAATATCCTTCAGCGTTCCTTCTAGAATCGCGGACTGCATTGTTGCTCCCATAGCAACAATTTCATCTGGATTTATATTTTCAGCCGGATCGAATCTAAAATAATCTCTAATCATTTTTTTAACCAAAGGCATTCGTGACTGTCCTCCGACTAAAATTACTTCGTCCACATCTTGAATATCTATCTTACTCTCAGTAAATACATCATCAATACAAGGAAATGTTTTCTCGATCAAATTTTTTGTAAGATTTTCAAGCTTGCTTCTGGTTAGATTTTTTTTTATGTGTTTTGAAGAATTCCTATCCGAGAAAATAAATGGAAGATTTATTTCACTTTCCATTGTATAAGATAATTCTCTTTTTGCTTTTTCTGCTGCCTCTTTAATCCGTTGAAGAGCTAATTTGTCCTGAAAAAGGTCGATTCCATTTTCTTCTTTAAAATCATTGATTATCCATTCAACAATCCGGTTATCAAAATCCTCTCCCCCCAAGAACGAATCTCCATCTGTCGCTAGAACGTTAAAAATTCCTTCACTGATCTCCATAAGAGTGATATCAAAAGTCCCGCCTCCTATATCATAAACTGCTATAGTTGCGTTCTTTTTATTCTCAAGACCATAAGCTAAGATTGCAGCTGTGGGTTCATTAATAACTCGCAAAACGTAAAGTCCGGCAATTTTAGCTGCATCCTTAGTCGCTTGTCTTTGATGGTCATTAAAGTGGGCAGGTACAGTGATTACAGCCTCTTTTACTTCTTCTCCAAAATAAGATTCAGCACATTTTTTTAAATATCTCAATACTTTAGCTGAAATTTCCTGAGGACTTATTAATTTTGAGTCAACTTCAATCCTCACATCTCCATTCTCAACTTCTGTAAGTTTATAAGGTAGTTTCTTCTTGATTTTTTGGATTTCTTGTGAAGAATATTTTTTTCCCATTAATCTCTTTATTGCATAAAGAGTGTTTTCAGGATTTGTAATTGATTGTCTCATGGCCAGAGTTCCAATGAGCTCCTCTCCAGTACTCGTGAAACTCACAACTGAAGGAGTTGTAGATAGACCTTCAAGATTTGGAATAACTTTAGGGTTCTCTCCTTCCATAAATGCCATACAGGAATAAGTTGTTCCTAAATCAATACCAATCACTCGCCCCATTATTTATTTCTCCTTCTTTTTAACCAACACTTTTACCAGAGAAGGGCGAAGCAGACGTTCATTAAGTTTATACCCTTGCTGAAGTACTTCTGCGACTTCAGGTTCCTTTACAGATTCGGATTCTTCTGTTATAAAGGCCTGCTGTACCTGAGGATCGAACCTTTTTCCATCAGTTTCAACCGGGGTTACATTATGTTTTTTTAGAGTATCCTGAAATTGTTTATAAATCATATCAATCCCTTCATGAAATTTTTCACTATCTTTACCGGGTTCTATCTCTAAAGCTCTTTCAAAATTATCAAGCACAACTAAAAAATCCGTTAAGACCTCGCTTAGTGAATACAGAAAAAAATCTTTTTTATCCCGCTCCAACCTTTTTCTAAGATTTTCATTTTCAGCCGCATTTCTTAAATAATCCTCCTTGAATTTATTAACTTCTTCTCTTAGATTTTTAATCTCTGTATCTTTTTTCTTTATTTCTTTATTTTGATCTTTTAAATTCTCTACCTTGCTTTCAGCTTCTTTATTCTTCTTTTTTTTTATCTCATGTTTCTTTTTTGTTAAATATTCGATCTCTATTTCTTGGTCATTGTTTTTTCCGGTCTGAAATTCGTCTTCTATTTTTTTGGGCATATTTTCTCCTACCTAGTAAAGCTTATGGTTTGGCTTAAACGTTTCGCCACACAGTCAACTAAAGGGATGATCTTTTTATAGGGAATTCTCTTAGGGCCGATTATTCCCAATGAACCCAAAACTTGCTGCTTATCTCCATAATGGGAAAGAATCATGCTGCATTCAGAAATATTTTGAAAATTAAGTTCTGATCCGATTATTACCTTGACCTTATCAAAACTTATAAAATCAGAAATAAGTTTTGTAAGTTTTGCTTTCTCTTCAAAACTCTTGAATAGAAATTTTAGTTTATCCATATTAAACATTTCCGGTTTCTCCAGAAATTTAGAAGTTCCCTGTAAGTAAATCTGATTTATACTCTCATCTTTATTTAAATAAGTTTGAAGAAGATCTGTGATTTTTTGCAGCGTATCCTCAACTCTCATTTTGTATTCTGGGACTTCCTTAACCAAATATTCTCTAACAAATAAAAGGTTTTTTCCTGGAAAATTTGTATTAATATAATTAGTAGCTTTATCAAGTTCTCCCTGAGTAAAAAAACTTTTTGTTTCTATTATCTCATTGATGACTAAATTGGATGTTGTAACCAAGATTATCAAAACTTTTTCTTCTGAAACCTTAATAAAACGAAGGTGCCTGAAGTTTAAGCTAGAAATTCTGGGAGAGATTACAAATCCTATATTGTCAGAATAATCAGAAAGCAATTT
>CBFDDY010000105.1:0-7647 GCA_965603705.1 uncultured bacterium
CTGGCTGTTATAATTACTGGAGAGCGGCCCATCCCCGAGTATTCCAATATTAACACTTGACTTCCAAAATAAGCATGCTATTTTATAACAATTATTTCTTGCCAACTGCTTGTTGGGGTGAAAATGAGGGCAGTCATACTCATAGTATTTTCCATGACCAAATTGCATTCAAGGCATTGGCAGAGGCAAACAGAAAAACACAAGAAGCTATATTATACGGCCAATTCCCGGAAATTCTCACTACGGCAAAACCGGAAAACAAATACGAACTTCTGACAAATTATAAGAATACATATTTTACACGCGATTTAATGCAGATCAGTAATATAGAAAACATAGAAGGATTATATGCTATTTTTAATCATTTAATCCGCTCAATTGGATCACATCTCGAGGTCTCCAATTTTGCCAGAGAAGCCGGGATCAGCTACCCCACCACAAAAAAATATTTAAATACATTGCTTCAATCACAGTTTATATTCAAGCTGTATGGATACCAATATGGTCCGGCTAAACGATATGTTAAAGCCGCAAAATCATATTTTTCCGATACCGGAATAATAAAGAGCTTTAATACAAATATCACTGAAGGTCAAGTGTTTGAAAATTTTGTCCTGGCAGAACTGGAAAAAAGAAGAAAACTGGGATTCATTAAAACAGACCGATTCTTTTACTACAAAACTAAAGCCGGACGTGAAATTGACCTGATCTTTGAATCTGAAAATCAACTTTATGCCATAGAAATCAAATCCACTCAAAATCCGTCTAAACGTGATATCAATAATCTGATTGAATTTGAAAAGCAATTAAAACGTCCGGTTCAAAAATATTTATTCTACTCAGGAACAGAATATGCTCAAATTAATCAGGTTCATCTACTTCCGGTTGCATGCCTGCATCGTGGTATATAAGAGACACTCTTCAAAATCTTGTTCAAATTTTCACCCTCTGAGCCGCCTCATTGGAAATGATAAACGGAAAAATGTGTCCGGTCAACGAAAAATTTGCAGGAAAGGGAAAATTTCATAGACTTGGCCTAAATAAAACGTTATCAGAGTAGAGGTCACATTGATTGCGAGTAAAGAGCAAATTCTCTTTCTAAGATAATTACTGCTTGCACCATTTATCCATCCAGCTTATTACGGTTTCATGCCACAGGATGCTGTTGTGAGGTTTGAGCACCCAATGATTTTCATCTGGAAAATAAAGAAATTTACTGGGGATTCCTAACCTCTGCAAAGTATTGAAAGTCGCCATACCCTGGGTATCTACGACCCGGAAGTCAAAGCACTGTGAATGACCAGCATGGGCGTTTTCCAGTTTTTGACAAAATTAACGGGATTATGTTTTTCATATCCCTTAGGATTGGCCCAGGGGGTTCCTCCATGTTCCCATTCCGGGAACCAGAGTTCTTCGGTATTAAAATAAGCCGCACGTTCATCCAGGTTACCATCATGATTGATCAGGCAGCGGAAACGGTCCGGCCAATTGCCGGCAATCCAATTGATCATAAATCCGCCGTAGGATGCCCCCAGGGCAGCAACCCGATCCCCATCCATCCAGTCATACCGGGCCAGGGCGGCTTTTAGTCCTTTTTTCAGATCTTCCAACGGTTTTCCCCCCCAATCATTGCTAATGGAATCCGTAAAATGTTGCCCATAGCCGACCGAACCATGAAAATCGACCATTACCGCAGCATAACCCGAGCCGGTATAGACTTGGGGATTCCAACGGTAATGGAAATTATTTCCGAATGAACCCTGGGGTCCGCCGTGGATAAGAAAAGCTACCGGATATTTTTTTTGCGGATCAAAATCCACTGGCTTCACCACATAACAATACACTTCTTCATCATTCCAGCCTTTGAAGGTGAACTGTCCATATTCACCCATACGGGCCCGGGTGATCGCATCCTTATTTATCTGAGTGATAGGTTTAAGGTCGCTCCCATCCGTTTTAACTGAAAAAAGCTCCTCCGGGGAACGCAGATTGTTACGGCCGAAAACAATCCTTTTTCCTGCCGATCCCGCCGCAGAGACGCGGCCGTCTTTCACTACAGTTCTGACCTCAATCTGGGATACTTTGATAGCAAATAACGAGGACTGCCCAAGATTAGCGGCAGTTGCATAAATGGTTTTACTGTCTTTAGCCCAGAATAAAGAACTGGGAGAACGATCCCAATCCGCAGTTAAAACACGCTCCCGGCCCCCTGGCCATGAATACAGCACAATCCGAAAACGGTCTGCTTCAAAGCGGGGCCGGCGCATGGCTAAATAGGCCAATGTCTTCCCGTCCGGAGAAAATACCGGGCCGGTATCAGTCGCTTGGTTCTTTTCCGTCAGACACTTGGGTTGGCTGGATCCATCCACAGGCACAAAATACAGATCAAGATCTGTTGACCAAGGTTCTTCCCGGCCCACATCCCGGGCTGTAAAAACCAGCCCTTTCCCATCCGGAGTAAAAGTGATCTCCTCAGGGCCACCAAAAGGTTTAGAGGGAGAATCCGCATCCATTCCTACCATTACATCCCGGGCTTCTCCACCTGAAACCGGGAGAACAAAAACATGCGACCGCCGCCCATCTTTCCATGTATCCCAATGACGGATAAAAATTTTATCATAAATCTTTCCGGAGCTTTTTTTCTTAGCTGTTTCAGCCAGCTTATTTTTCGTGCATTCTATTTGCCGGCATTCAGGAAAAACCTCCATAGTAAAAGCAATGTGTTTTCCTGAGGGAGAGACCACGAGATTACCCACATTTAGAGGTAATTTTGTGAACTGCTCCGCTTCTCCTCCGCCCACCCGGATTCGCCAGATCTGAGAAGAGCCGGAACGGGTGGATATAAACAAGACCATCTCCCCACTGGACGACCAACGGGGATTAAAATCCGAAGCCGGATGGGAGGTTAAGCGGCGAAGTCCGGTCCCATCCACACTTACTATCCAAAGATCCGTTCTGCCGCGGTTGGCTGCCAGATCGGTTGTCCGCAAGGTGAAGACGATCAGCTTTCCATCAGGGGATATTTGGGCATCTGATATTTTCTGCATCGCCAACATATCATGAATAGAAAACGGATGTGTATCCGGAGGAGCCCCGGCTCCCAGTCCCTGGCAGAAAACCAGGATGAAACAAAAAAATATTGATTTTAACTTCATTACTCCCTCCTTTGATGGCATTTTATATTTGCAATTAGGATAGTTTTATCATCCAATTCCGATTTACACCTAGAAACATACAATAAAAAATATTTTATGGGATTGCAACTGTTTTTCTCCATTTGCCTTGACAAACTCAGGATTGTTTTTGACATCATATTACTGCTATGATATATGTCAATTAAACAATATATTCCTTGAGGAAAGAAGACATGGTTGAAATAAAAGAAGCTGTTACAAAAAAAGAAATAAAACAATTCATTAAATTCCCTTGGCAGGTATATAAAAACGATCCTAACTGGGTGCCCCCCTTGATCTTTGATATGAAAAACCGGCTCAACCGGAACAAAGATCCTTTCTTTGAGTTCGGCGAAGCTGTGTTTTTCCTGGCGCTAAGAGACGGAAATGTTGTGGGACGGGTAGTAGCCCATACCAACAGCCGACACGATGAATATCACAACTGCAGCGAGGGCTTTTTCGGTTACTATGAATGTCTCGATGACGATGAAGCCTCGGTAGCTTTAATGCAGGCGGCTGAAGACTGGCTGCGTAGCAAAGGCAAGACCAAGATCATCGGTCCGGAACACTATACAATCTACGACGAGATCTGCTTTCAGGTGGAAGGCTGGGATGCCGATCCTCCCTCCCCGGTTGTGCTGGAAAACTACAATCCCCGTTATTATATCACCCAGATGGAAAAAACCGGGTATAAAAAAGAAATCGACTGGTATGCATTTAAGGTAACAGACGATAAGGAAATAAATGATGTATTTTTTAAAATAAGAGAGCGAGTATTGAAACAGGGATTTTCGATCCGCCCAATTAATCTTAAAAATCTAAAATCAGAGACAGAAAAAATTAAGCGGATCGTGCATGGAGCTTGGGCGGATAATTGGGGACACTTCCCCTATTCAGACAAACAGTTTGAACAGATAGCAGAAGGATTAAAGCTTATCGTTGATCCCCGCGTTTGTTTTATGGTCGAAAAAGATGGTGAAGCGGTCGGCTGTTCGGTCACTTTCCCGGATATCAATCCTTCGGTTAAAAAGATGAACGGCCGGCTTTTTCCTTTTGGGTGGTGGCATTTTCTTCGGGCCAAGAAAAAAGCGATCGGTTTAAGGACCTTTCTTTTTGGCGTCTTAAAAGAGTATCGCAACAAAGGCATCGACATGGTCATGGTCTTGGATACTATCACTGAAGGGAAAAAAGCAGGATATGAGTGGTCGGAATGTTCTCTGGTAGTAGAAAACAATAAGAAAATGATCGAGCCCCTCCTCAAATGGGGAGGAGATCTTTATAAGACTTACCGCTTATTCAGCAAAGACCTTTAATCATGTAAAACCTTTGAGCTGTATCATTGAAAATAATAAAAAGAAAAATATGTTCTGGTTAGCTGAGCTTTAGGAGGAGGAGGTCTTTCTGCTTTGACGGTCAGTTTGAGGGGTTGATTATCTCGTCTATGACTTTATAATCTTCGATAAATGGGAGACAGTAAAGTTTTATGAATAATTGATGTTCAGTATGCTGTAGCCCTTCCGTCGCGTTTCCCAGTACCTTTGTCAATGGCTTACTTACGATTCTCCCGCCAATCTGGGACAGATGCTTTGGTATAATCGTACCTAGGGATATAGGGCTTGAGATCCAAGATCGGTGTATTTGCAAACGCGTCTATCTTGTTGATCTCAACTATATTGTCTTTGACTGAAAGAACCCGACATAGGGTTAGGGCAATAAGATTCGGCCGGGCAGGCGAACGGCAGGCAAACACGCCGGTTAAAGGATTCTTCTTGTTTCCAATGGGATGCACTTGCAGAATGGATCGCTTCTGTGGTGTGTCATTGTGGTCGAACCACCAAAAGACCCACACGTGTGAAAAGCCGTCGAGTCCACGCAAAGCTGGTCTAAATTTCTTGTTGAGTATAAGGGTGGTATGCCCTTTCTCTATGTGAACTGAGCCAATTGGCCTAAGAATGAACTGTTTTTTAGTCATCTGTTCCGATTCCCCGGCATTCGCTGAGCATAGCAGAATAAACACCACAATCGTGAAGCATATCTTGACAAGCACTGTTATTGATCTCATAAGTACCTCCTTGTTCTTCCGAAATAGCCCTAATTATGACTCATCTCCAATACTGTCTGAGATGCCAAAACTCGAGGCAGCTAATTCCAGAAAAAATTGGGACACATCCTATTTTTGCCTTCATGGCCTTCCCTTTGGCATAGTGTTAATGACAATCCCGAGCATCTCAACTATTTTTTCCTCTTTGTACTATATGATGAGGATATTCTTTAACTACTATTCTCGCAACTCGTGGCATGCTTGGATTTTAGCAAATATTCTTTCATACAACAACAATAAATGAGATGTGTCCCTATTAAAATTAAAAAATAGAAAAAGTTCAATCCCGCCTTGAAAAATGGGATTTATTAATATTATCTATAATAAAGACTAAGTCTTATTATGTCAGTATAGAAGTCTGGAAACTTTAGATGATGGACACTTGCCTACATTGGGAACATCGGGGTTCATATAAGCAAAAAAAGGTATTTGAATGAACCTGAAAAAAATGATCCGACAGGAAAAAAAAGATGTATATCCAGTGCTAAGCAGGCAGAAATGTATCGCGAAGAGCACAAAAGACGGTTCCCCGGGAATCACCGTAGTTCAACATAGCCTGAATGCGGCAAATGTCGCTAAAGAGCTATCCAGTTTATTTACCACCAAATATATCAAAAAATGGGGAATATCTGGAAATGGTAAACAGAAATCCCTTTGAGTTGGTAAAAAGGGAGAAGACTTCATGAGTGAAAAAATGGCAGAGCAGAGAAGTCCAGGAGGCAGAAGAAGAGCAGAAGAGAGAAGCAAACTCTGGCAAAAAATATCTTGACAAATTTATGCATAAGGCATAAGGTCTTATGCAAGGAGCATAAGGTTTTATGTTTACTACTAATCAACTTCAGATATTAGCTGTTCTTATTAGCCAACCTGATAAAGAGTATTATCTTAGTGAGCTGGGAGATATATTATCCAAACATCCAGGTGTTTTTCAGCGGGGCATTAATTCACTGGAAAAACAAGGCGTCATAGAAAGTTATAAGAGGGGAAATCAACGGTTTTTTCAAATAAATAAGTCTTATGTGTTTTATAATGAGATTAAAAATATTGTTCAGAAAACCCAGGGAATAGAAGGCCTTTTAAAAAAACTAGTCAATAATATAGATTCGATTGATATGGCTTTTATTTATGGCACCTATGCAAAAGATAAAATGCGGATAGATTCTGATATTGATATTCTTATTCGAACAAAAAGTTTTGATATTGAAGATTATTTTCTGGAGGGGATAACAAAAATAGAGCAAAAGGTGCAACGAGAAATCAATTATAAAATATATCTAAAAGAGGAGTTTAATAAAAAAAAGAAAATGAAGGATGTTTTTCTTGAAGAAGTATTATCCGAAAAATATATTTTATTGAAAGGGAAAATATGATGAATTGGGCTAAATATCTTAAAAAAGGTTTGATTAAAGAACAGAAATCAAATTTTAAGCAGATAGGAAAACAAATTATACGTGCAGAAAAAGATTTATCTACATTTAGCTTAGTGATAGATGCTGATCCTGAATGGGCTTCAACAATTGCTTATCAAGCAATGCTTCGCGCTGGAAGAGCTTTATTGTATTCATTTGGATTTCTTCCTGCAGATGGACAGCAGCATAAAACTGTTGTTAAAATTACAGGTGAGATTTTAGGAGAAAAATATACCACAACAGTTAAAAAATTTGATAAATATCGCAAAAAAAGAAATAATTTCTTTTATGACTCTGAAGATGCCCATAATTTTACAGAGGCCAAAATTGCGCTGAAAACAGCAAAAGAATTACTGAAGGAAATAAAAAAAAGGATAAAATCTTCAAACCCTCAGATGATATTCGATTGGTAAAGAATAATAAGCAGAAGATAAATTAAGAAAATACTTGCATCACATCATCATAGAAGGAATTTGGTTTTTTGTTCATAACAATCTCTGCTCAATTTCATCAAATTATCACTCCTTGAGCAGCATCATTGAAAATGATAAACAGAAAAACAGGTCAAGTCAATGAAAAACAAACAGGAAAAGGGGAATTTTATAGACTTGGCCAAAATAAATGGAGCGGCCTGTCCCCAAGCATTATTCATATTTTATGCGGTTGGAGGCGGCGGAGGCGGGATTGTGCAGGAATGCGCCGGTTCCTTTGGCAATAATTTCCGTATAGCGGGGGACATTTTTAATGATTAAAGCTTTATCTTTGTGTTCTTCTGACCAGAGTTCTATTATCTGCAATATTGTAGAGCAGTGCCTGCCTACTCTTTTATCTATGGGCCAACCGTTTTCGTCCATTTTTTCAAATAAGAGTCCGTGCTTTCCGGCTTTGACTATAAATTCATCTTTTCCCTCCAAAAGAAGGGCGCGGTCGGTTCTGCCTCTGGTAGCATCCAGCATTGGCTCAG
>CBFDDY010000106.1:0-7538 GCA_965603705.1 uncultured bacterium
AGAATAAGCAGGGAGTAATAGGAAATTATTGTAAATAAATGGGGGCCGGGGATTCTATAGGATAAAAATGAAACCTGTGAGGAAAGATGAGTTAAATGGAGAAGCAGGCTTATTAGAAAGTTAAGAATATGGACAAAAAGTTGAGTTGGTGCAAAAGCAATAAAAGATAGAAGAAAAAATAAATATCCGCCTGCCATTACCAATGCAACAAGGGGGAAGGCTGCGTAATTCAGGAGAAAGGCTAAAAAAGATACTCGATGGAAAGTACTTAAAAGAATCGGTAGAATTCCAAGCTGGGCGCATAAGGTGATAGCAAAGATCTCACTTATACGGAGGGGAAGCCGGGGAAGATACTTGATGATTTTGGGGAAAAAAAGAATAATTGATAAGGTTGCGGCAAATGTTAGTTGGAAGCCGGCTGAAAAAAGGCTAAAAGGATTGATCAGAAGAAGAAAGAAGGCGCTTATGGAGAGAGTATTGAGCAGGGGAGCACTATTCCAGATAAGTTTTGCGGTCAGATAGGCGAGAGTCATTATAGTGGCACGGAGTACGGAAGGCCGTCCTTCCACCAGAAATACGTAAAAAATAAGGAATCCCATTAATAAAAGGTATCTTCCTCGTTCAGGAATTCGCAAGAGTTTGAAAAATAAAAACAGGAAAAATGAGATTATTGCGATATGGGCACCTGAAATGGCAAAAAGATGATACAGTCCGGAATCTTGGAAAGACCGGATTACAGATGTATCCAGCCTACTTCTCTCGCCTAATATTAATGCTTCAAGCACTGCTCCCTGCGAGGATACGCTGCTCTGGTTTCCAGATGAGAAAAATTTTTCTATCTTATCCTGCAGTTTTAATCTGAGCCCTGAAATAATACGCAGAGGGGAATAGGCTTTTCCGTCTTTGATTTTTTCAACGAGCAGCGGGGATTTTGTATAGGCTGATTTATGAATCCCCATGGTTTTCAGATAAAGCCTGAATGGAGGTGCCTGAAAATTGTGATAGTCGCTCAAAGAACTGAGTTTTGCTGATACTTTGATCCTGTCGCCGATGAGAAGGTTCAAGGGAGAAGAGAATTCTGAAGAATGATATACGGATATGCGCAGTCGGCCTTCTGTTTTTATTTCCTGCTTGCGGTAATTTATTTTTTTGACTTTAAGGTAAAGAAGATCTTTGTCTATGCCGCGAGAGGGGGATTTGTATAAATTGCCGGTAAAATCGATGTATTCAGGTGCATCGAATTTGAAGAGAGGATTATTCGTGTAATTGATTTCAGAAAAGGAGTAGAGGCTTGCTCCCAGAAAAAATGTCATCAACAAAATAAAAAGCAAAGATATTTTTTCTTTTCGATATAAAAAAAAGAATACCCAGGCAGAAACTGAACATATTAGTAAACTTATTATCTGCCAGGAAAGGCAGGGAGCAAGTAGTGAAGCAAAAAATATCCCTGAGACTAAGGGTAGAACCAATAATAGAAATGGGAATGCCATAATAAAAGATATCAGTATAAGTTAGAACCAAAATTATCCTGGGAAGCCAGGCAGTCAAGCAGAAGATAGCATGCGATTTTTATGCCAAGTGCGATACTGCGTTCATCAGGATTAAAAAATGGGCTGTGTAAGGGAGGCATTGTTTTTTGGCCGGGAGTTTTTACTCCCAGAAAAAAATAGAACCCTGGAATTTTTTGACTGAATATTGAGAAGTCTTCTGCAACCATTTGCGGCAGGAGAGGCAGAACATTGTCTTTGCCAACTGCTTCTTGAAGGACCGGAAGCATGATGTCCGCCAGACCAGGATGATTATAAACCGGGGGAGCGCCTTTCCGGTAATTGAAAGTATAGCTTGCTCCGAAAGGATGGGTTATACCTTGTACAATATTTTCCAGCATGGTTTCGATTTTAGTTCTGTTTGTCCGCGTTAATGTTCTTACTGTGCCCTCTAGGGTAACTGAGTCGGCAATTATGTTTGATCTCCTCCCGCCTCTGATTTTTCCGATGGACACAACAGCCGGGTCTGAGGGGTCGATCATGCGGTCCATAAAGGATTGGATAGCGACAATAGTATGGGCTGCTAAAGTAATGGCATCTATTCCTTCATACGGTCTGGCCCCATGGGAACTTTTTCCTTTGATTATAATTTCAACCGTATCCGATGATGCCATTATGGGCCCGGAGGAAAAAAGGATTTGTCCCACATCAATACTAGGCCATACGTGTTGTCCAAAGATAGCCATAACCGGAGGCTCCTTCAGAACACCTTCTTTTACCATCAGGGAGGCGCCTCCTTCTTCACCTATGGGAGGGCCTTCTTCTGCCGGCTGGAAGATGAATTTAATATTACCTTTTATCTTGTCTTTTAAATTACTAAGCACTATTGCAGTTCCTAATGCTATTGACATATGGATATCATGGCCGCAGGCATGCATAACACCAGGGTTAAGCGAGGTATAGGGGACGTGGGTTTTTTCGTGAATGGGAAGAGCGTCCATGTCTGCTCTTAGTCCGATTGTGAAGCCTTCATGATCTCCTTCTAATAAGCCGGAGACTCCGGTTCCAGCAATCCCGGATTTAACTTCTATGCCAAGGGACATCAGTTTTGAAGTGATAAGTTTGGAAGTTTCATATTCCCTGTTACTCAGCTCAGGGTTCATATGCAGGAAGCGTCTGATTTTTATTATTTCGTTAATATGTTTTTTGATTTCTTTTTCGATCAGCAGTGCTGTAGCTCTATCTATTGTAAACCCGGCGGGTGCAAAAAATACAAAGAAAAGAAGCAGGGAAAAGAATTTTTTTAGCCAAGCTGACATAAATCTATCCTACAATAGAAACTGCAGAAAAACCAGTTAAATCAGAAACTGCAGGAAAAGCAGAGAGAACAGGAAAAACAGAAAAAGAAATACTGACTTGCTGCCATAAAGAAAATTGCTAAATTACTTCCTGATAAGTGCCGAAGTTGTCTTTAAGTATATCAGAAATTTCGCCTAGAGTTGCCAAACACTTTACCGCTTCAATAATAAAAGGCATGAGATTTTTATTATCGCTTATAGCTTTGTTTAAAGCTTGCAGAGATTTTTTTGTCAGGGAGGTATCTCTGTGTTTCTTTACTTCTGTGAGCTTTTGGATCTGTTTTTTTTCGATTTCTCTGGGAGGTGAATACAGGTCGAATTGGATTTTTCCTCCTGAAGTATTAAAGGAATTGAGGCCGACAATAAGCTGTTTTTTTTGTTCGATCTCCTTTTGATAAGCATAAGCGCTGTCCTGAATTTTTTTCTGGATAAAACCGCTCTCAATGGCTTTAAGCATCCCGCCCAGGCCTTCAATTTTGTGAAGATAGTCATTAACGCTGGTTTCGATCCTGTTTGTTAAATTTTCTATAAAATATGAGCCTCCGAGGGGATCAACTGTATCAGAGATTCCGCTCTCGTGAGCGATGATCTGTTGGGTGCGAAGGGCGATCCGGGCCGACTCTTGACTGGGAAGCGTCAGGGCCTCATCTCTGGAATTTGTGTGCAGGGATTGAGTGCCTCCTATTACGGAAGCCAGGGCCTGCAAGGTGACTCTAATAATATTATTATCTGGTTCTTGAGCAGTCAGAGTGGCTCCACTGGTCTGGGTATGAAATCTGAATTTCCATGAGTTTGGATTTTTTGCGTGGAATTTGTCCCGTACTATTTTTGCCCATATGCGCCGGGCCGCCCGGAACTTGGCGATTTCCTCGAAAAAATTGTTATGGGCTGCCAGAAAAAATGACAATCTGGGGGCAACAGTATCGATCTTTAAGCCAGCTTCCCTAGCTGCTTTGATATAGGTTATTGCATTGGCGAAAGTAAAAGCAAGTTCTTGTACAGCATCAGCACCTGCTTCGCGGATGTGGTAACCGCTTATACTCATCGTATTCCAAGTCGGGACTTCTTTCTGACAAAAGGCCAGGATATCGGTAATAATTTTTAGAGAAGCTTCTGGCGGGTAGATGTATGTTCCGCGGGCAATATATTCTTTGAGGATGTCATTCTGGATCGTTCCGGTGAGTTGCTTCCACGCGATTCCTTTTTTTTCCGCCAAAACCAGATACATGGCAAGGATGATTGCCGCAGTGGAGTTTATCGTCATTGAAACAGAAACTTTTTCCAGAGGGATTCCCTCGAATAGAATTTCCATGTCTTCGAGGCTGTCAATAGCGACTCCGACTTTTCCGACTTCACCAAGGGCAAGGTTATGGTCCGAATCCAGGCCGACCTGAGTAGGCAGGTCAAATGCAACACTTAGTCCGGTCTGTCCCTGCTCCAAAAGGTAGCGGTATCTTTGATTGGATTCCCGAGCAGTTCCGTAACCGGCATATTGGCGCATGGTCCATAACCGGCCCCGGTACATATTTTGGTATATTCCTCTGGTGAATGGATATTCTCCGGCTTTTCCCAGGTCGCTGGAGGGATCGAAGAAGGGTAGATCTTTTTCTGAATACTCTCTCTTTACTTTCAAAGAAGATCGGGTTTTAACGTATTTTAGCTAGCCTAAATATTTTTGAAATACTTTTTTACCAGCGTAGCTACCTTTTTCGCCTAATATTTCCTCTATCTCCATAAGGCGATTATATTTTGTGACTCTTTCACTCCGGCTTAATGAACCGGTTTTGATCTGACCTGTATTAAGAGCTACACTGAGGTCTGCAATGAAAGTACTTGAGGTCTCTCCGGAACGATGAGAGATCACACAGGGATAATCATGTTTCTGGGCATACTTCACTGTCTCTATCGTCTCACTTAAAGTTCCGATCTGGTTTAGTTTAATAAGAATAGAATTTCCTATTCCCCGTTGAATACCTTCCTTGAGTATCTTCAGATTTGTAACAAAGATGTCGTCGCCGACAATCTGTATTTTATGTCCCAGTTCATCTGTCATGATTTTCCACCCTTCCCAATCATCTTCAGAAAAACCATCTTCGATTGAGACAATGGGGTAGTTGTCAACCAAGGAAGAATAGAATTTGATCATTTGATCAATGTCTTTTCTTGAACCATCCGATTTATGGAATACATAGAAATTGTCTTGGTAAAATTCAGAGGCTGCTGCATCGAGGGCGAGAAAAATGTCGGAACCAGCTTTATATCCAGCCCTTTCAATGGCAGCTAAAATAATGTCAAGTGCTTCTTTATTTGATTCTAAATTCGGGGCAAAGCCGCCTTCATCTCCCACAGCAGTGCTATATCCTTTTTTCTTAAGTATTTTTTTCAATTGATGGAATACTTCAACTGCCATTCTAATGGATTCCGAAAAATTTATTCCCCCGGCAGGAGCGATCATAAATTCTTGAATATCGACATTATTGTCCGCGTGAGCACCGCCATTAAGGATGTTTATCATGGGGACTGGAAGCAGGTATTTATCTTTCTTCTCAATATATTCAAACAACTCAAGGCCTAATGCTTTTGCAGCCCCTTGGGCAGCGGCAAGAGAAACAGAAAGGATAGCGTTAGCTCCGAGTCTTTTTTTGGAAGGTGTCCCATCCAATTCAATTAGGTGTTTGTCTATTTCGGCCTGTTTTAAGGCATCGAGCCCGGTTATTTCAGGTGCAATGATGTTCCTAACATTATTTACAGCAGTAAGCACTCCTTTCCCAAGGTACCTGGAAAGATCGCCGTCTCGCAATTCCAAGGCTTCACGCTTCCCAATAGATGCTCCGGAGGGAATGGAAGCTTCTTGGGTGATTCCGGATTTAAGAAAAATACGGGTGCAAATAGTCGGGTTTCCTCTTGAGTCGAGGATTTCACGAGCTTTTATTTTTGATATTGTTGTTTCTGACAAGTATAGTCTCCTTTTCACTACTCCATTCATAAAAGATGAAATTCAGGCGTGGCTTGTGCTCGCTTCAGATTTTTAACGCCATTCTTCTTTTAACGGTTTTTCCCATTTTCTATTTACAGGTTTTGGAAGTATAGCAGTAAGTCAGCATATCAGCATTTCTTTTTCTGTATTTTCTGCTTTTCCTGTTCAGGTTAATTATTCTTCTTCTTTATCGAAGGGGTCCTGTTTTTTTTTTGATAATTCTTCTTTTTTCTTTTCCACAAAATCCTTAATAGCACCGATACCTTCCGAAGTTTTCTCTTTTACGACATTGATCCCTTTTTCTGCTTCTCTGGAAACATGCTCATAACTTTCTTTAATTTTTTCGCCGGATTTAGAGGCCTGTTCCTGAATTTTTTTACGGGTTTCTTCTCCGCTTGCGGGGGCAAATAATACACCCAGAATAAAACCAGTTGCAGTCCCTAACAGAAAAGAAAGTGTGATTTCAATAGCACTTGAACCTTTATTTTCCATGCTTATCCTCCTTATTTTTTTTTAATTGCCTCCAACCTAAACGAATGATCGGAAAGAGAAATGGTAAAAGTTTAGAACCAGGGCGTATGACTTTAGTAACAAGGAACCAAGTTGCTTCCGATAGGCCGGCTGTTATTTTTTTTGTTGCATCGGCTACATCATCTAAATCGTCTATTTTCCCCTTTACTTTTTGGCTGACTTCATTCAGGTTTTTTGAAAGAGCTTGTATTTCTATAAGAGTTTTTTCTCCTTCCCTGACTGTTTTTTTTAGCTGGAGAAGAAAACTTATAAAAGCTGTAACCGCAGCTACTGCAGCAATAGTAAGAATTAGAAATAAGAACTGATTTAAGGTTAATGGCATAATACTTAAAAATAGAATAAAAATCAAATTTTGTCAAATTTTTAAAATGTTTGATAATTATAAAGTGACGAATATTATTTATAGAGGATTTTTTGAATGTCTTTTAGCCCGAATTCCTGTTCTATTTTTTTTAAGGCTGCAAGAAAAGTAGTTGGATCTTTTTTTGCCAGGGTCTGCTCCCATTCTTTTAAAGAAACTGATGATATGAAGCGAAGAGATTTTTTGCCCAACTGGTTGATTCCACGAAAAGCCTGCCAGTGAGTGACCATGATAAGGGCAAGTATACCAAAGAAGACATTAGGGCCGGGGATTAGGGCCATTAATCCACTCACTGGAAGAAGAATGGTTTCAATTATTAACAAGAACAGATGTTTAGTTTTCTGTTTTTGTAAAAAAAGAAAAAATAGCATTCTTATTTTTCTTTCACTATCCTTTCCGGAAAAATATATGTTAATTTCATTTGCTTTAATACGACCAATATTTTCAAAGGCCTGTTCCTGTCGCAGGATCCTCAGGGGGAGAAGCATAAGTTTTTGCCGGGCAGCTTCCCATATTTTTTTTAAGCGGGAAAACTCTACTTTGATCTGTTGAAGAGGCTTGGATGAAAAGAACCTGAATCTATGGTGGTAATCCCTCGTAAGAAAGAAATCCATCTTAAGCGTATTTTATCATTACCGGTCTCCAAGTTCCAGAAATTAATAACCAAATCCAGTTGTCAGAAGCCCCCCCCATAAATTTCATCACTTTGTATTTAGACAAAATATTTTCAGCGTTATTAAATAAAAATTTAAAAGCCATTTTTTGCCAAAAGAGCGGTAAAAAGAATCAGGTTAACTTGCCTGAATTATTCACGAGTCGAGGTT
>CBFDDY010000107.1:0-7517 GCA_965603705.1 uncultured bacterium
TGCAAGTGCATTTTTTTGTATCCTGCCTATTTGCCACAGCCCTTATTCTGCTGGGTTTTATCGATTTTTATCATCAGATCCTGCCGGATGTTTTAACCTTCCCCGGTATCGCCCTGGCCCTGGGGTATTCTATATTCCGCAGCGACCTGACCTTTTTACAGTCCGTAATTGGCGCTGCTGCCGGCGCAGGGGTACTGCTTTTTATCTATGGAGCTTACTATCTTGTGCGCAAGAAAGAAGGCCTGGGCATGGGCGATGTGACTATGATGGTGATGGTCGGTGCTTTTCTGGGGTGGCATCAGGCATTCTTTACCCTTATAATCGCTTCTTTTGGGGGTGCATTAGCAGGAGTTTTTATTATTATTTTTAAAAAGAAAGACCTGCAGTTTGCCCTGCCTTTTGGTACATTTATAGCACCGGCAGCTTTTGCGGCCCTAATGTGGGGGGAACAGATAATCCGCTGGTACCTTGGATTATATAAAGGATTAAATTAGCTGGAAGGTATATTGTTACCTTGTTTCATTGCTTCATTGTTAAGAAAACTTCAGGAAAACCAGAAACATCAGAAAAATCCAGCTGGCATAGGGCAGTTTGCTGTGATTTTAGCAATGAAACAATATAGCAATGTAACAATGAGTCTTTATAGTAACAGGAATTTCTAAAAAGGAATATGTTTTATTATCTTATATATCTCTCGCCAGGACTTAATAACAAGCCTCTTTGCTGTTACCGGTTGCGCTAATACTTCGCTGGGGGGTTCAGAACTGCCATCAGGCCGCGTATAGCTTTGGATAAAAACCTTTCTTACAGTAGAGGGATTTTCCTGCCCAATCTCCTGGACTTCTCCAACTGTAACTGCAGATCTGACTTTTTGTTGAGTGTCAAAATAAGCAATTGTCCCTTCTGAACCCAAAAGGGCTGAACCCCCAACTCCCTGTCCCAAAACATAGCGGGCATATATTCTTCCACTTCCTGCTAAAGTAAGACAGGGATTCAAACTTTCTATAGAGCCCCATAAGGTAGCAATATAGACTATTCGATCTGAAATTACCGGATCTGCCCAAACCTTTTCACCCAAAGCAAATTCATCTTTTTGTAGATCTGAACTAATTCCAAGTTTGGTAGCTAAATCTTCCGGGCCTATATACCATTCAACATCATTGGGAGTGCCACTATCTTCAAGTGCAATAAAAGAATAATAGGCATCACTTGGAGCATTGTCGTCTCCCCCTGTGCCGAAATAAAGATGAATCGTGCTGGTTGTATGATCTATATAGCCGGCCAGTTTTGTAATAATAGGATGATAATAAGGATCGCGGTAGATAACAGATGGCGACCATTGATCAGTTCCCTCAGTCACATCTATTTTCCATAATCTACCTTTTAAATCTCCAAAATAGACATATTCGATATCACCATCTATATCTTGATCAACAATAACAGGAGAGGCAGGAATTGTATTTTGAATTCCAAAAGGACTCGGAGGTTCAGGATCTTCAGTAATTTCAAAAGATTTAATCAGCGTTCCATCTTCACCATCCACTGCATAAAAATAGTTTCCTATCTCTTCAGCCGGATTCTCTGTATCATATCCGGAACCAAAAAATGCCACCCATTTCCCTATAGATTCTACTTTACCTATCGCAGGCACCGACCAAGTCTCACCCATTTTAGCATCTGTGAGTTCCCATAGCGGCTGTGGATTATAAGGATCCGTGATATCCAAAGCGAAATAGTACCATTGATGATCTTTTCCCCAGCCTGGCCCCTGGCCAGAAACAAGAATCGTATGCCAGGCACTGCCAAAATAAACATCTTTTATAGTAGGGGTTCCATCAACAAAAGACTGATGATTTAGATATTCCCCGCATTCCCGATCAACAATTTTCATCTTTTTAAGTTTATAAAGAAGATTATGAGGAATGAAAGCCCATAACTCTTCCAAACTAACAGGGTCAAAACAATGCAGCATGCCATCATTAGCACCCACTAGAATAACTTTTGGTCTAGCAGCATTTGCTGATTTAAATGTTGCATAGTCTGAACCCATTTGATCTGGGTTTTCATAGGGAGGTTCCAAAACCTGAGGAGAAGAGTGATTAATATCTCCTAATTTCCAATCCCTTCCATCCCCTAAGACAAAATTAATCAGGGGCTCAACTTCCGGGCTTGCTATACCCAATCCGAGGTAGTCATCTAAAGTATCAGCATTTGAATCATTAAAGTCTAATTTATCATTCATTATTCCCTGGCCGTCGGCATCATAAGCAGTAAATACATCTCTTGTACTATAACTTCTCACAGCCAATTCTTCCCCGGCATCCTTAACATAGGTAGCCCCTACATCTAAAATATCTGCAAGTTGAGACTCTTCTCCCCCTGCTAAGGTTAAAGAAGTCACATCCCAAGATCGCAGATGGCCTTTCCAGGTTGGAAATTCAAAAGAAGCAGAGTAAAGCACTTCTTCGTCCCCGGTTTCTCCAGAGTCAATATCAGCTAAAGTAAAAGCATGGGAAGTACGGGAATACTCTCTTTTTGTGATATAATTATAAGAGATATTCAGCGAAAAAATCTTTGGAGTAAAACCATCATTCTCTGTTTCAAACACAGCGTTCCATCTTAGAAAAACTCCCGGGCTCTCAAAGAAAAACTCTTCCCCAGGTGTTACCGGCCCTTCCCATTTAGGATTTCCATTTTCATCATTTGAATTGGCAAGGTAATAAGTAATAGATGTACCTGAGGGTGTATTATCGCTAACTGCTATAGTAGCAGAAACAATGGCATTGTCAGAAGTTATAAAAGAACAGTCGAGTAGATTTTTTGAAGCAACTTCTCCCCTTTCCACATACATGAGAAAAACCTGATTCATGACAAAGTAGCAATTTTGGGAGTCATTACCATCAGCAATAA
This sequence comes from uncultured bacterium, assembly GCA_965603705.1. Taxonomy (GTDB): domain Bacteria; phylum Acidobacteriota; class Aminicenantia; order Aminicenantales; family Aminicenantaceae; genus JAUVXM01. Next base: position 2,911 of record CBFDDY010000107.1, read on the forward strand.
AAAAATCAAGATCGTCATCTCCATCAAAATCTCCCACAGCTCCTGAATCCAAATCAAATCCTGCTGTAATTTTAGAACAATCACTGGGTACACACTTCCTTATAAACTTAGCTGTTTCACCTTCATCCCAAATATTATCAAACCAAAAAACATATCCGCCTGGTGTATTAGTAATATGGCCATCAGTTGCCAGGACAAAATCCATATCGCCATCTCCGTCAAAATCACCCTCTCTAAGTAAGGTAGCAGAACCGTGATTATCGGGAACTACCATGTGATAATCTTCATATAAAGTGAATGCAGTAGTACCTGTGTTTTGGTAAATATACAATGTGTTTGAGCTGGCAGAGCCTACGATAAAATCTATATCTGTATCCCCGTCAAAATCTCCGGCTGCAACCCCGCAAACTCCATATTTCATTCCTGGATAAGGGATAATATTTGTATCCAGGCGGGAAAAAGTTCCTGCTCCGTCATTTATAAATATTACTACCTGTCCATAGTCCCCCCCCATTGTAGGAACTCCTACTAGCAAATCTAAATCATTATCTCCGTCAATATCAGCTGAGGCGATATTGCTTTCCCAACGAAAATTGGAATGACCCATTGATGTCGCCTCATATTCGCCATAACCATCATCAATTACATTCATTATAAGTGTAGGTATTGTGTCGAACTCAGGAGGATCCTCTGGAGATAAGATGAGTTCTTCATACCTGTTCCAGAAAATATAGAGATTCCCGGCCCAGCTCATGGCTGTAATGTCAGCATCTCCATCCCCGTCATAATCACCAGTGCCAATTGCTATCATTTCAAAAGTCCCATAATTCGACTCTGAGTATTCTATATAAGTAGGACCCTCAAATTTAAACCTTTCCGGATCTACTGGATCTACTCCCTGGCTTATAAAAATTTGTAAATTTCTGGTTTGCTCAGTTATCCATTTTAAACACTCATTCTCTTGCACGGGATGCCAATTCTCACAATATCCATTATCATCATTATCAAGGCCTCTCGCTCCCTCTATTAAATCAACAAGACCGTCTCCATTAAAATCAGCAGCGCCACCGGTCATTACTTCACCATTAGATGTAACGTCATAATTCCCGGTCGGACTGAAATTTGCTCCCTTATACTTGAGCCTCAACTGTAAAGACTCCACATCATTTTTAATTCCTTCCAATTCGTATATTGTGGAATCATCTCCGCCGATATATCCAACAACAAAACCGCTTTGTGTATCACATGTCTGAGCTATTACAAAAACTACAGTCAACAAAGCCGTTAATGTAAGTAATATCCCAAATAATATTTTTTTCATTTTTCTATCCTTTCTTATATTATTGTCTCAATCGCTATTTCTATCTCCAATCTTGAAGTGGTCATATTTTTCCCCGTGCCCGCAGTGCCAATGCAAACCATAAGCACATCATTTGAATCTGTAGTTCCAGTGCCTGCTTCATCATCTATTAAAAAAGCTGTATAAGTAAAACGAGGATCTGGATCTCCGCTTTCATCCAGGATATAAGGCCACTTGAAAAATAACACATTTACATAATCAGAACTTCCGTCGCCATTTCCATCGAGTTTATTTAAAATCTGGATATCGGTTAAACACCTAAAATAATTTGGATTTACCGTAGTACCATCGGTTGTAGGAAAATCAATATTATCAGGCTCTGTAAGAGTCCAGCCATCAAAATTTATCCAGGTGCTATCTACAAAAAAAACATCGATAGCCATTTTTGCAGCATCAAATCCTGCCTCTGCGGCATTAAAAGCCTGCTGTTGATTACGGACATTTGCCGACACTTTTTTGCCTGTGGTTGTGGTTTTGATTAAAACCAAGCCCACAGACAACATAAAAGCCAGGATCATAATAACCACAATCAATCCAACCCCCTTATCGCGCCTTAATCCTTTCTCTGAATCATGCAACCTTACTAACTGTTTCCTCACCATATATTTTTCCATGGCTTTACCTCTCCCCTGTATTATAAAGAGACAGGGAAGTATTTCTTATACTAGCAGTCGACTCAAGCAAAAAACGCCGGTGCAGGTCATCCTGGCCCGCGCTGTCTCCGGTTGTAAGGGCCGGTCTCCGGTATAGGGCAAGGTTATCAGGCGGAGTGCCGGAAACACTGACGAAACGGTCAGGCGTCCGGCCCAAAATCAAGATCCTTATCTGCCTGATACGACCTACCAAATCAGGGTCTCCAGTCCAGTTGGGGTCCCAAAAAGTAAATCCATCTAAAATACCATTATCGTCCAAGTCCCCATTGTATTCGAACTGAAGATTCTCTATATTTTGAGCAAGGGGATAATGATACCCGTTCTGAGTCATATAAAGGATTCCCCCTTCACCACCTCCGATATAGCCGTTTTCACCGGCAGTAAGGCCCGCATAACTGCCGTCTACATCCAGCCAGTATTCCTTAACATTGATGAAAGTAATCATGCCGCCGTCATAATCATCAGAAGAGGGACATGTTCCTGCCAATCCCCCGGGTGGATTAATATCCTCAGCTAAACCAATTGCAAAATTGAAACCCTCATTAGTCCCTCCCTCAGAATGATGGACTTGAGTAATCTCCCGAATCTCTCCGCCCTGGCAACCTGACTCAGGGTTAGGTAATATCAGGACTATTCCTATTTGAGTATAATAATTGTCAGGACCAGCTTCTGAGTTATATGGATATTTTTCGAAGCTCATATCCTCTACCGATATCGTTGCTGCTGAGCCTTGGTATTGGCTTATTTTCAAATTCAAAGGATCTTCTATATTTCCCATTATTTTCAATCTGTCTGGGGTAACTTCATCATCACCCTGATCTTCATTGTCTTGGCCCTCTAAAAAGTTTACAGCAAACTCAATTGGCAAGCCGGCTCCGGCCATGCGCAAGTCTCTGGAAATAAAAAACATACTGGAACGCACATCATGCTGCAGTTCAGCAAACTGCTGCTGGTCGACAGTGATTTTGTTGCTGCGCATATAAAGCTGCAGAGCTCCGACAATGACTATCAGCATAATAACCATACCGATCAGGAGCTCAATTAGGGTGAATCCAGGTTTGAATATATTTTTGAAAATCAGTTTCTTTTGCTTTTCTCTCATCTTTTTCCTCAAGTTTGTCTTCCTGTCACCGGCTGATCAAAGTGGTCATGTCGGCCCTTGCTCGATATGCCATGGGATCGGCAATAAGAGCATCGGTCTCAACGCCCTCCTGTTCGCCGGCAAAAACCAAGACTCTAACCTCATAAGCTAATCCGGAAGACTGCACTCTTGTTATCCTCCGGTAATCATAGGTCGTATCCAAATTCACATCTATGAGCTCGTCCAGAGTGGCGGGCAGGAGGCTTAATTCATCATTAGTAAAAGTTCTTAATTGCTCAATCTGCTGCTGGACAAGGAATACAGCGTTTGTCATCCGGTCAGCCTGTGAGTTGTTCACAATACTGAGGACAAACAGCTGAGCGAGCCCCAGCATGGCAATGGCCACCAGGGCCATGCTTACCAGAACTTCGATAAGCGAAAAACCTTTTTTACTCCTGCCAAATTTCCTGGTATTTAATTTTTTCATGTTCCGCTCTCTGATTTGATATATTGTATCGAGCCTCCGGCCAAAACGCGAACAACTCTTTGATCCGGCTGATTGAAGCCCTTCAATTTATCACTTTGTATGGTAATGTTATTATTATCAGTATCATAATTTGTTACAAATCCTAAGGGGGAAAAGACTACCACATCCAATGTAGGCAGATTGAGAGTTATATTGAATTTTGACGACATGGTTTTACTTATCACCCCGGGGATTTCATTCCAGGTTCCCGGAGTGTCTTCCCTTTCAACAAGATAACGCAATTGACCTGTGGAACTATCAAAACGGATCCTGTGATTTAATTTGCTTTTAACCGCCCGGAACTTGGTCTGTTCCATAGTCATCAGTATTTCCCTGGCTTCATTTTCAAGGCTTCTGGTTTCAAGAGAGTTCATTATGTTTGGAGAAACAAGCAAAGCAAGCATGCCAATTATTGAAATAGCTACCAGAAGCTCTATCAAAGTAAATCCCTTATTATTTATCCGCATATCTTCCTCCAATAGCTTTCTCTTTCTGACAAATGAGATCCAATCCTTTTCCTCGGATTATTTTACAGTTAGATCCCGCTATTTGCAATAACTCATTATATGGGAAGATAGCCCATCCCTTATTACATTCATTATTTGAATCCATTTCTTCACTATTAATTAAAGCAATATTCATGCCAGCATCTTTTATCTGTAACGTATTGATATTATTGATGTTATATCCCCAGCCTGCTTTCAACATTTCTAAACTGCCATTCTTTGTACTAAAGATGACATTTTTTTGTAAATTAGTCAATAGCAGGGCAGGATGAATCGGGGGGTGATTTTTATCTTTTGCGGCTAACCCCTTTCCGCTTTTATTGCAATTTAGGGTGGAGTATGGTATTGGTTTATTCATGCAAATAGAGAAAAAATACGCCCTCTATATCATCCTGTTTATCTTCCTGTTCAGCCTAGGTTTTTCTCTGTTCGCAAACATCCAAACCCTGCAGAAAAATTTTCTATTTGCCGATGAAGCTAT
>CBFDDY010000108.1:0-7514 GCA_965603705.1 uncultured bacterium
CCCTGCAGCTTGCTTATCAGGAAGGGAGCACTAGATATACAGATGAGGAAGGTCAGGGCAGGACCCTATTTGCCAAACTCTCGTGGGTATTTTGAGGTATGGTATGATCAAAAATCTTCTTTATTCCTATTGGGTAAAAACATAGCATCGATATAATGCTCTTGAAAATTTTCCTGCATATTCAATTCAATAACATCAATTTTCGCTGAGATCTCATTCATCGAATTTATAGCGTCTGACTCAATGAGGGCAAGAAAAGCCCCGCCAAGCGATCCGTTTCCGATTACTTCTACCCGTTCTACAGGGATAGGGGGAAGCAGACCGATTGAAGCAGCATTGCCGGGATTGATATTTTTCCCAAAGCCTCCTGTCAAAATGAGCTTGTTTATATCGCGCCATGTCTTATTCTGCATTTCTAACAATACTTTAATGCCAGCGTATACTGCTGCCTTTGCCTGCAGTATTTTTGAAATATCTGCCTCAGAAATAACAATTGGTTCCTTGAGAGCTGAGTACTCCTTTCTTGCTATAATACAGGCCTTTATATTTCTTCCATTATCTTTAATTAGATAGCCTAATTGAAGCTCTTTTAGTAATTCCTCATTTAACCTGCCCACTTGATTAAGAAGTCCGATTCTCAATCCCTCAGCCATAAAATCAATCACGCCTGTACCGCATATTCCCGAAGCTTTGTCGTCGCCAATAACTTTTATTTCAATATTTTTCTCTTTATCAAAGACTATTTTCTCAATGGCGCCTTTAGTCGCTCTACATCCATGATATAAACCATAGCCCTCGAAAGCAGGCCCTGCCGCAGTAGAACAGGCGACCATATTGCCATTCTCACACATCACGATCTCGCCATTTGTGCCAATATCGATTAAGACAGAAAGCTCCTTTTCTTCGTGCAGCTTTGATACATAGATATCCGAGGTGATATCACCTCCGATATAGCCAGACACAGAAGGCATGATGTCTACAATACCATTGGCGGCAATTTCTAAACCAATGTCTGTCGCCAGGAATGAACCTGGTGTTTTTATGACTGGCTGAAATGGCACTTTTCCAATGCTTTGCGGATCAAGGCCTAAGAGCAAATGGATCATAACCGTATTTCCAGAAAGGGCTATCCGACTGATATCTTTTCTTTTGACCCTGTTTGTACTGCCGAGATATTTTATGATGGGATTGATCGTTTCGTCGATCACCAAAGATTTTAACAAGTCGAGTTCTTTATGAGACGTGATTGACGATATCCGTGATATCACATCTTCTGCCACAGTCATCTGCTGATTATACAAAGAGGCTCTGCCTATGATCTCTTCCCTATTTAGATCGATCAATCCGCCCACAACAGTAGTAGTTCCGATATCCACAGCAATACAATAAAGGATCTGGGTCGTATCCCCAGGCTCTATCTCGATCATTAACCAATAATCATCAATACAGCCCAGCGTTACAGTGATAGTTTGATCACCCTGCGTCAGTGCATCCGGCAATTTTTGTAAAACCTGCAAGGGAATCTCTATTTTCTTGATAGAAGCCCGTTTTGCAATCTCCTCTTCCATCCTCTGGCGATCCGATGCCTGATTCTCAAGTACTGCTTGAGGGACACAAAGACAATACTTTTTTGTCGGAGGATCATAATCGTAATATTTGAGCGTAAAATCGTCGATGATCTTACCAGATAATTCAATTAAAGATTTCTGAGGAATCTCGATAACCGCATGTTTGCCCTTCACGCTTGTTCTGCATGATAGCGCTTTATGAGGGCGGGATCCTGATGCGACAATCTCTTTATCACCGCTGAGAAAGCGGCCTTCAATCAGATTGACCAGACACCGTCCACATTTTCCCTGTCCTCCACAGTTCGAAGTTATAAATATCCCTTTATTCCTGGCAAGATCGAGTATGGTTTTACCGGGATGGTTATCGACTTCAATCTCTTTACTATTTTTTTTTAAAATAATAGACATTAGATCCTAATTATTGCGGTGAAATGCTGATAACTGCGTTGGGTTCTTTGATTTTCCCTTTTTTTACCTGAATCATTGCTTCCTGTAACTCTTTAAAGGGAAAAATTCGTCTTGCCATGCTCATATCAGTCTCTCCGGCAATCTTTAAAAATTCCTCTGCTTCTGCTTTATTTATATTATACAAAGTTTTAATATCTCTCCCCCACAAGTTATCTGAATAGTTCTTTATCTCAATAAGAGACATACTTACAGGGGCAAGTACTAAAGTCCCCCCTATCTCCACCTGGTTAAGAACAGGTTCTACCAGGGCACCTGCCGGCGGAAAGAGAATGGCTGAATCAAGTCGGGTAGGAAGCTTTTCCTCCCTTACATTTCCCACCCAGGCAGCTCCATTTTTCCTTGCTTCTTCTTTATTGATTGAAGATCTTGTACTGACATAAACTTTAATTCCCAGATAATTTGCAGCCTTTAAAACATAATAAGCGGTCGGACCAAAACCAAATAGGCCCACCTTATCTCCTGGCGCTGCCCCTGTCAGTTTAAGAGCACAATAGCCGGCAATGCCGGGACACATAAGCGGGGCCATATCTTCTGGCTCCATATTTATTCCCTGCAGGGAAAGAGCAAAGTCTTCCTTTATAGTAATGTATTCTGCAAATCCACCATCTACATCCCAACCTGTGCATTTAAAATCAGGGCAGTAATTATCCTTTCCTTTCAGGCAGTATTCGCATCTCCCGCAGGTGCTGTAAAGCCAGGAAATGCCGACCGGATCTCCGATTCTAAGATTTTTTACTCCTTCTCCTGTTTTTTCGACTACACCGACTATTTCATGCCCCAAAATCAAGGGAGATTTTTTCAAGGCTAAATCCCCTTCCGCAATATGGATATCAGTTCTGCATATTCCACATGCCAGAACTTTGATTCTGACCTCCCGCTTATCCGGAACAGGCAAGGTTACATCAGTTAATTTTAACGGCTTCTCATCTATATTTGACTGTTTTTCTAAAATCCAAGCTTTCATGTCCACCTCTAAACGATATATAGACTTTTATAAAAATGACTCACAATTTCAGCATATTCTTCTCTGTAGAGTTTTAATGCCCAAGGAAGATACTCCAGGATATCCTGGGCAGTGATACCATCTTTTCCTTTTTCCTCAGCAGCCAGGTCTCCTGAGAAACCATGCAGGAAAACTCCAGTTTTTACCGCGTCCTCTATACCCAGACCCAGACCATACATAGCAGCAATGGTCCCTGTAAGAACATCGCCCGAACCTGCTGAGGCCATTCCTGAGTTCCCGCTCATATTGACAAAGATCCTCTCATCCGGGTGTCCGATCAAAGAATGAGCTCCTTTTAGCACAATATGGGCGTTCAGGTTTTTGGCTTCCTTTTGTACTAAGGAGATTTTATTTTCCAAAACATCTTTGATGGATATTTTGGCTATCCGAGCCATTTCTCCAAGATGGGGTGTGAGGATTGTCGGATACTGCCGCTCTTTTATCCATTTTATCTCATCTGAGACAGCTGTAATCCCGTCCCCATCGATAAGAAGCGGTTTTTTGATTTCTCTTGCCAGTTGTCTTACCAACTCTTGTGTTTCCTCATTTAAAGAAAGCCCTGGCCCCAAAACCACCAAATCTACTTTTTCTGAAATTTCCAGAAGCTTTTCTTTATTTTTCAAAGCGATACTCTTTGAATAAGTCTCCTCAAGAGGGATAAAAACTATTTCGCTGCCTTTAGTGGCTATAAAGGGAGCAATGGAAGAAGGAGAAGCCAAACGAGAGTATCCGCCCCCTGCTTTTAGAAAAGAAAAGGCTGAAAAATAGGGAGCCCCCAAATAACTGGAGGCACCGGCAATAAAAAGAACATCCCCAAAACTCCCTTTATGCCCATTTTCATCTCTTGGAGGAAGCTCTGGAGGCTGACTGATCGCCACTTTTAAAGGTTCTTTATTGTAAAGCGAGGGAGGAAATGAAATATGAGTTACATACAGCTTCCCGCAATTTTTAAAGCCCGGGTAAAGCATATTTCCTATCTTAGGAAGGCCAAAGGTAATTGTGAAATCTGCCCTTACAGCTTCTCCCATGATAAGGCCGGTGTTTCCACTTATCCCTGAGGGAATATCTACACTAAAAACCGGTTTTCCGCTCTGATTGATCAAGCGGATGGCCTCCTTATACAAACCTTCTACAGTCCGCGTAAGTCCTGTTCCAAAAAGAGCATCCACAATGGCATCACAGGTTGCTATGTCACCTTTTATAGATTCTATCGAATCCATACGGATGATTTTAAGGGGAAGTCCGGAGGCAATTTCAAAGTTTTTTTTGGCTGAGCCTTTAAACTTTTTTTCATCTCCCAGAAGAAAAACCTGCACATCTCCACCTGTTGAATGGATTTTTCTTGCCACTACCAGGCCGTCTCCTCCGTTATTGCCTATGCCACAGAAAACTGCAAACTTTTTATTTTCTATGCCATGTTCCTTTAGAATGGTAAAGAATACCGCTCCTCCGGCATTCTCCATGAGTAATTCTTGAGTAATACCAAAATTTTCTATAGCGGATTTATCCAGATTTCTCATTTCTTCTACATTACTTATTTTCATTTCTTACTCCTTTCTTACTCTCAATATTCCAAGATATATCAGAAGGCAACCTATCGTCAAGCCAAAGTCAGCAGGATTTCCCCCATTTTTTCAAGAGATATGGGGAGAGATATGGGGACATCATCCTTAATTGACCTGGATTATTCACTATCCGTTTACATAATTCAGAATTAAGTATGATGTCCCAATAGTGTCCGGCATTATTGGGAAAAATCGAATTGGAATAGTTTCAGTTTTTGTCTGCGTTCCAGCCGTAATCGATGTATTCCCAGGTAAAATTATTTTCCTTTACCGAAACCAGCAAGAATCCTTCTTCTATCCCTTGATGTGGCCCATCCCACCAATTCGCACAAACCGCCCCGCCGGAAATATAAGTCACTCCGCCGGCTTTAATCACTTCATGATAATGAACATGACCCTGCAGGACCAGTTTCAGGTTTAGTTTCGCAAAGAGAGAGAGGATCGTGCCCGAATTATTGATCGTGAACACTTCGGTTTTAAATCTCGGATCCATCTGCGGCATAATCGAATAAAAAGGAATATGCAAAACGATCACGATGGGAGTTTTTCGGTCCAGCCGTGATGTATGCCGCTGAAGCCATTGGACCTGGGTATCATCGACTCCACCGACATATTTTCCCTCTTCGGTGAGTAAAATGGAATCGAGTATAATAAAATGCCAGCCTTTGTGATCAAAGGAATAGTGTGTTTTGCCCAATCTGTGAGAAAACATTTTTTTGCCGAATTCCGGGTGAGTGCTCTTGACACCGCTTTTTTTATATATACCAAAGACATCATGGTTACCCAGCACATGATAAATCGGCATTTTAATTTTTTTTATGGATCGGCCATAAAGTTTATACAGCCTGTCAGCCGTCTCAAATGTTTGCCCTAAAGCATCGGTTATGTTGTCCCCCCCGGAGATTACAAAATCCGGCTGTAGCTGGTTTATCTTTTGAATGGCTTTGTCGAAAGCATAGACTGCATTTTTTTCCTGCTGCAAGTGAACATCAGTAAAAAATACAAATTGGAATCCGTTATCCTCCGCTTGTATTGAAGTTCCGGATACAAGGAATACAGCGGTTAAAACCAGGATAATCCATTTTTTTTGGCCCATTTTTCCTCCAGGTTAATCGTTTTCTCTTTAGGACAAGAATTAAGAAAGTATTTCTTGAAAAGCAGCTATTGCCCGCTCAACATCACGGTCATCTACTTCTTTATTTGTAACCATCCGGATTCCCTGAGGCACAGATAATGCCAAGACACCTTTGGCCTTTAATCTATCCAAAAAGTCAGAAACAGAAATTTCAGGGTGTTCAAATCCAAATATAACTATATCAGTTTCAACATCATCCGGGTCGAGTTTAACAGCTGAAAATTCCGAAATTGATTTTGCCAGGCGCTTTGCTTTTACATGATCCTCTTTTAACCGGCCGGCCATCTTTGTTATCGCTATTATTCCGGCAGCAGCCAGGATTCCGACCTGGCGCATTCCACCCCCCAAAGCCTTCCGCACTCTGCGGCCGTAATCAATAAAATCACCCGGGCCGACAAGCATTGATCCTACCGGAGCTGCTAATCCCTTGGAAAGGCAAAACATCAATGAATCTCCAACTGCTGCATACTCTTTGACCGGCACACCGGAGGCAATGCTGGCGTTAAAAATACGAGCCCCATCAAAATGGATCTTTATTTCATGCCGGTCAGCAACTTTTTTTACAGCCTTTAAATTAGCCAATGGAACAACAGCTCCTCCCCAATTATTGTGGGTATTCTCTACACAAATAAGTGAAGTGCGGGGCAGATGAACAGACGGTATTTTTATGTTTTTTTCAATCTCTTCAGGGTCCATTGCCCCTCTTTTTGATGGCAGAGGCCTAGGAGAAACCCTTGAAATAAACGTCATATGGGTGGACTCCATATTGTATATATGCGATCTTGCCTCGATTATCACTTCATCCAGTTCCTGGGTCCAACATTTGACTGCTATGGAATTTCCCATTGTTCCGGATGGCACAAATAAGGCTGCTTCTTTTCCCATTACAGCAGCTGCAAGCTCTTCCAGTTTATTTACAGTAGGGTCATCTCCTAAAACATCATCACCCACCTCAGCTTCCGCCATAGCCTGCCGCATCTCTGCGGTAGGCTTTGTTACCGTATCACTCCTGAAATCTGAAAACTTATCCATTCTAAGCTCCTTCACGTTTATTAAGCTGAATCATTGCTTGTTGTTTCACGATTGTATTACAAAAATGATAGTTAACATACTAATATACTATATGTCAAGCAGTGCACTCTCAGGGGTTTGCCCCTCATTTTATCTTGAACTTGATTTTTTTTAAAATATAAAATATAGTGCATTCCTCAGCACATGTGTCATTTAAATAAATCCTGCTTGCCAATCTTATCAGCTCAGATTTTTTTCATATATATATAATATTCCGACCTGATATAAATGGAGGCTATCATGCATTTTAATCTATTAAGTGACAAAGATCTCAAGGCTATAGATGCTTTGTTGGATTCTTACGGGGGTTCCAAGGAGATTTCACAAAAAATCGAGTCCATGCGGGACTACCCCACCAGAAAAAAAATAGCAGGCGACAAAGGATATGGCGCCACCCTTGAGCAGGCAGAGGAGTATGCGAAAAGTTTTGCCAAAGTAGAAGATTTTATTGAGCGGCACAATCTTCAGCTCGACAAAAAAGGGATCTGTACAGCCCAAGTTTCCGGTTTCCAGGGCTCGCCCGTCACCCTGGAATGCATGAGAAAGGTTGCAGAAAACGGGGATATTCTGTTTCCCACGGAAATGATCTCTGTTGTCGCCCTGACCGAGCAATACGTCTTCAGCGGCGACCTTCTCTCCACCCTGGCCATGGCGGAAAATATTCTGGGCGCCAGCAAGTTCTGCTCCACCAACCTCATCGGAAC
>CBFDDY010000109.1:0-7444 GCA_965603705.1 uncultured bacterium
AGTTGAATTTTAGCTTCATATTATTAAATAAAAGGCTGTTTTGTCTAAGGATAAAGGCTGATTCTCCCTGAATTTTATGGATGTTTTGGATATGGTGATGCAGAAGTTTTATCTGGCGAAGGAAAATTCGATTATTGGGCTCATAGATCTTTGACATACGAAAGGCACGGTTGATATGGTGGATAATATCAATAGCGGTTTTAAGGACTTTAATTTCATCGTTGTTTTCTTGCATCTTGTTAAGCTTTCCTACATGCTTCTCTGATTTTTTTATTACGGCTTTTTCTATTAATCCTTAAGGTATTTTCTGCCTCAGGAGTTGTTATTTTTTTTATGGCAGATACAGCATATAGACTGGTATTTACAATTTCTTTTTTTGAAAACATTCCTGCCTTTTTTATTACTGATGTCAGGGCATTGCAGGCATCGATATCTTTTGTTCTGCTCAGGAAGTCAATAAGAGCTTTTTTTTCAGACCAGTGTTTTTTAAAAAATTCCCCCCCCCGGACTGTCTGTATTATTGAAGTAAGGATTGATTTATTATCTGAATGAAGGTTTTTTATTGCTGCTGTACGAAGCTCTTCATCTGTCCCAGAAAGATAAGCTAATAATATTTTATCAGCGGTTCTATTGTGGAATTTACCAAGTGTGTTAATTGCAGCGGCCTGGATATTTTTATTTTCAAATCTAAAGAAGCGGGCAAGGTGCTTAACAGCTTCTTCATCCGGGCATTCTCCAAGAATAGAGATTATTTCCTTTGTCAATTCTGGTTTATCATTACTTGCGATCATCATTAAGAGAGAGATGTTTTTCTTTCCGGTTTTTTTAATTTTATTTAGAATTTTAGCCCTGATATGGGAAGACTTTGCTTCATCATATAAATGAGCAAAAAGAGGGATAGTCGCTGGAGCAAGAAATTCAAGATATGAAAAATAAGCGTCAAAGTTCTGAATCATACCCTCCTGGAACTTTATTTCAATATCAGCCAGGGCAGATTTGTCTTTAGAGGAATTGATAAATTCATCTATAGATTTCTTTTTATATGATGAATTTATAGGCTGGTTTTGTTTGAAATCATTTAACGTTGTGAGTATCTCTAGTGATTTTTTGAATTTTTTTTTGGATAAATATTTTCTTTGGCATTGTTTCAATATCTCTAAAGTTTGATAGAAATGTTTAGGACGTTCTTCTAAATAAAGCATTTCAAATAGCAGTGAAGTAAGTTCATCATCGGGAGAAATTTTTCGGCTGCTCTGAAGCATCAGCTCTAGTATCTCCATTTCTTTCTGATTCAAGTGTGATTTTTCATCATGAGTGGAGGGGATTTCATCAGTGGTATTATCTGCTTGCTTGGACCTATTTTTAAGGATTTTTTGAACAATTCCGGAGTTCTGAGATAGAGCCTGCTTATCTTCAGGTAAAAGTTCGATTTTTCCGGAAAATAATTCAGTTTTATCTACCTGGTAGTCCAATGTTTCCATCCCAGTTCCAATTTTAGATTCAAGATAGTCATCCGGCGCAAAATAGCGGATATTGGCAAAGTCATGTTCCCAGAAGGAGCTTACAAGGTCGCTTTCATCAGCCGGTAGGGAAGAATTGAATTTTATTATTTCAAGAAAATCAATAAATTCGCTTTTTTTTATATTTTTGTAAAAGAATAGCGTCTTCATGCCATCTTTATAGAAAAGGAAAGGGAGGCTGTGGTTTAACTGATTATCCGTATAGATTATTTCTTCTTCAAAGGAAAAAGATAATTCTTCAATGCCGATCTCAAGTTTCCAGTATTTCTTCAGGAAGTCATTGAGTTTTTGAAATAGCTGTTCTTTAAAATTCTTAACATTTTCGTGCTCAGAAGAAAATATTTTCATCTGGGAAAAAGTCTTAGCCATAAGATTAATTATGGATTTTACTTCTTCAGTTTTTTTCTTAATAAATTCCTCCTTGAGTTCCAAAAATATATTTGCATATTTTGGATTTATTAGTCAAGATAATATAATTACAGGAGTTCCCATAATTTTTTGAAAAGGAGGATGTGATGAGTTTATATGATTTAATCATATCAAGAAGGTCTATTCGACAGTTTCAACCTGAAATTATTCCCCGGGAAGATTTGGAGAGGATGATAAATGCGGCCCGGCTGGCGCCTTCAGCAGCAAACCTACAGCCTTTGGAATTTGTGGCAGTGGAGGATAAAAAAATATGCGAAAGAATATTTCCATGTCTCAAATGGGCAGCATATATAGCTCCTGAAGGCGATCCAAAGATTGGACAGGAGCCGACAGCTTATATTATTGTCCTGGTTAACATTGAAATAAGAGATAAAGGATTTGAATGGGATTCTGGGGCAGGAGTTGAAAATATCCTGCTGACTGCCTGGGAAAAGGGAATAGGCAGCTGCTGGCTTATATCTGTTGATAAAAAGAGATTGAGGGAGATATTAAATATTCCCGAGTATTTAAAGATAGATTCTGTAATTGCCCTGGGTTATCCAGCGGAAAAGCCGGTAGTTGAAGAATATGTTGATTCTGTTAAATACTGGAAGGAAAAAAGTTCACAATTTCATGTTCCCAAAAGAAAGCTCCAGGATATACTTCATTTCAATAGATTTAACTAGGCGTGAATAGTAAACAGGAATTCCTTAAATTTTTTTCTAGCCAGAACTGCCGGCTAGGAGCTGGGAGGGACTTACCAGTATCCATGTCATGCAACTTTTCTAACCTGGATTATTCACGAGTCGAGGTTGCTGCAGATGCGAGGCACAGGGTATGAAGCTGTGGTACTTCACCGCAAGTGCCCTGTAACGAAGCAGATGCAGTAAAATCGGCTCGCCTTTGGTAAAAAAATGGCGATTAAAATTAAAAATGAAAACGAGAAAAGATTTAAAATAACTATTCTTGAAAAAATTTTACATATTACGGAAAATAATTTAATAATAGAAACATCGCCATTTTTTTATGAATAGGTCAGGCTAAGTATCATTCAGGTCTAGTTTTTTTAAAAGGGAGAGAGATGATAATAATGCTTAATATCCCGAGAATATATTCATAAAGATTAGTTATCAAGTGGACTCCAATTCCGGAAATAATGGCTAACTGGGGCTGAAAGTTCATCAACTTGAAAGTTAATACCCAGGCGGATTCCCAGGTGCCAAATCCTCCCAATCCCTTTATGGGCAAAATAGAAGTTAGTTCCGCTCCTGTGACTCCCAATATTGTTTTGAAAAAGTCTAGATCATGCAAGCTAAATCCATGACTGGAGAGGATAGAGTAAAGAAGAAAATAGAGGGCCCCATATTTTGCCAGTCGCTGAGCTAAAGAGATAGAAAAAACTGGCCATAATATACGCCTGTTTTTGGTAGCTGAAAGGTTTTCTATGATTTTTTCTATAGTTTTATTACTTTTGATAGCCCAGATTTTTTTATCAACTCTAAAAAGATTAATAGTATAGCAGTACAATTTAAAAAAAAGTTTAATTAGGGGAATTAAAAACAATAGAGCAAGCAATATTGCCAGAAAAAAGAAGAATGAAATTATTAGGAATAATGGGCTGGAAACTGCTGAAGAGCCAAGCCCGACAATAAATATTGAAAAAATTAGAAAAGGGCTTAAGGTAATAAAGTCAAATATTACAGCCAGGATAAATGATGAAGCGGCTGTTTCAAATGGAAATTTCATTCTTCGGTTGATAACATAAACATAAGAGAGAGAGCCGAGACGGGCCGGGAAAAGATCGACGAATAGATTCCGAATAAAGGTAACTAAAAGAACATTTTTCCAGCTTATGGGATGGGGTTTTAGCAGCCACTTGTATCGCCAGGCGCGTAAACCTGAGGAAAGGAGAGCTGTGATTAGGAAAGCCAGAAGTGCTGGATAATGGATGTTTTTAAAGGTAGTGAAAAGGACAGCGGTTTCAATTTTTGATAATAAGAGCCAGATGAGAAAAATCGAAATAAGAATTGATATTACATATAAAATAATCTTTTTTTTTAACATCTCTGATTTAATTATTGTTATTTGAAATTTTTAAACAACTATTATATCATATTTAATAAGCGTCCTTGGAATTGCCTAGAATAAAATATGTTTAAATTAGAAGAAATAGATAGAATAATTAACAATGCTCTTAGAGAGGATATGCCTGAAGGGGATGTAACTTCCGAAAATGTAGTGTCTCCGGATTCTACATCTAAAGCGGTAATCCAAGGCGAAGAAGAGGGGATCCTGGCCGGGATCGAGATAGTGGAAAAAGTATTTAAAAAAATTGATCCTGAAATCACTATAAAGAAATATTTTAGAGATGGGCATGGGATAAAAAAAGGAGAAAAGTTGGCAGTACTGCAAGGTAGCTCAATTTCCTTGCTGAAAGGGGAGAGAACAGCATTGAATTTTCTCCAGAGGATGTCAGGGATAGCCACGCTTACCCGAAAGTTTGCAAATGCTCTAAGGGGAAGTTCTACTAAACTCCTTGATACTCGCAAAACAACTCCAGGTCTTAGGATCTTAGAAAAATATGCAGTAAAAACAGGAGGGGGCGAGAATCACCGCTTCAGCCTGTCGGATATGGTTATGCTTAAAGATAATCATTTACGCTTGGTGGGTGATATCCGAACGGCTGTGGAAAGAGCCCGAGCCAATATAAGACCGGGAATTAAGATAGAAGTCGAGACTACAAATCTAAAAGAAGTTAAAGAAGCAATGAACAGTGGTGCTGATATAGTCATGCTGGATAATATGTCGCTAATTAAGATGCGAGAAGTAGTTGAATGGGTGAATGGAAGGATTCCCTTAGAAGTTTCCGGAAAAGTTGATCTGGACAAGATAAAAGACATTGCTTTATTAGGAGTGGATTATGTATCTGTCGGTAGACTGACTCATTCTTTTCAATCTCTGGATATAAGTATGGATTTTTTATAAGGAATTAACGTGGAGTATTCACAAATGGTTAATAAAGATTTAATTGAAACAGAAGTCATTATAATCGGTTGCGGAATAGCAGGCGCCAGTGCTGCTATGGAAGCTGCTAAAAGCGGACTCAAAGTTACTGTTGTCACAAAACATTCCAAACTGGAAGAGTCAAATACTTATTACGCTCAAGGCGGCATAGTATCCTTGGGTAAGGATGACAGACCTGAGCTTCTAAGAAAGGATATGCTTGAAACCGGTGATAATATTAATAATCCAGAAGCGGTTGAGGTTTTGGCTAAAGAAGGGAAAAAAACTGTAGATGAGATTTTGATAAAGGAACTAAAGATCCCTTTTGCCAGAACTTCGCCCGACAGTCTGGATTATGCCCAGGAAGCTGCCCATTCACGCCGGAGGATCTTGCATGTAAAGGACACGACCGGAAAAACTATAGAAGAGAAGTTTATCGCCAAATTGAAATCATTTTCAAATGTAACGATTTTATCTGATTTTACTGCAGTCGATTTACTTACAACACCCCATCATTCCAAGAATCCCAGTTCTTTTTACCAAAAGCCACGGTGTATCGGAGCTTATGTCTTGAATAACCAGACCAGGAAAGTAATAAAAGTATTTGCAGATTATACAGTGCTTGCGACAGGTGGATGCGGGGCTGTTTACCTCTATACCTCCAATCCCATAGGAGCAATCGGTGGCGGTTATGCCATGGCTTACCAGGCTGGGGCCAGGATTGTTAATATGGAATATATTCAGTTTCATCCTACTTCACTTTTTCACCGTGATGCCGATTCGTTTTTGGTCTCAGAAACAGTAAGAGGAGAGGGAGCCAAGTTAAAAACAAAAGAAGGTTTTACTTTCATGGAGAATTATAATCAAAAGCAAGAGATGGCTCCGCGGGATGAAGTTACCCGAGCTATTTATGAGGAGATGACGAACAGTAATTCTAATTATGTCATGCTGGATCTAGCCTCCTATACAAAGATCGATATTAAAAAAAGATTTCCCAATATTTATCTGACATGTCTTAAATACGGAATAGATATTACCCGAGAATCTATCCCTGTGGTTCCGGCTGCTCATTATTGCTGTGGTGGTATCCTGGTTGATACTTGGGGGAGGACTACTCTGAATAATCTTTATGCTGTGGGAGAAGTTGCTTGCGCAGGTGTTCATGGGGCCAACCGCCTGGCATCTACATCACTTCTGGAAGGTCTGGTATGGGGAGTCAGGGCAGCGAAAAATATCGCTTCTATATTTAATCCAAAAAAGGAGTATTGTGTTTCTGATATTCATGATTGGTATTATCCCAATTTAGAAGAAGAAATCGATCCGGCTTTAATCAATCAGGATTGGTTATCCATTCGAAATACAATGTGGAATTATACAGGAATAATCAGGACGGATAAGCGTTTGGAAAGAGCAAGGGCTGACCTGGATTATCTGAGACATAGAATCGATAGATTTTATAAAGAAGCCTGCATGGATTCTAAAGTCGTGGGGCTTAAACATGGGATACAAGTGGCGATGTTGATTAATCATGCTGCCAGAAATAACCTGATAAGCCGGGGAGCTCACTATATTAAACAGGAAAATAAGAATGTCATAGAAGGAAAAAAAGATGGATAAACGTGTAAGAGAAAGATTACTGGAAATATTCGATTGCATTCCGGAAATAAGAGATATTTTATTAGCAAAAGAAGATATTGAGAATAAAAGAGAAAAAATTGTAGTGCAATTAAATACAATGCTTATTGCGACTTTTGATGATGACCCTTCTATCCCTCCCCTTAAATGGTTTTTGAAAATGGAGGCGATTAGAGTATTTAGAAAGCTTTTGTCTAGAAGAAGTGAAAAATTGGCTGGACACAGTTTGCTGAATTATATCCATAGCATAATAAATAAAAAGAATATCAATGGAATAGAAAAACCAAGCCCGGATTTTTATGATGAGCTGGAACACCTTGTGCACGGTGTTACAGGGAAGGCTGTCGTATATCCCAAAAAGGTTCCGGTTTATGCAAAAAAGTCAGGAGAACAAGCTGCTAGGCTGCGTTCTAAAGAACTCTCAAAGATGGCGGAGAAAGCTGATTCATTCTTGAATAGATATCCGACTGGACTGGCAAAAGATGTTAAGCGGAAACGAAGTCAAAATCGCCAGAGGATCCTGAAATATTTTAATGCTACAGAGTATGAGTGGGGAAAATGGAAATGGCATGCGAGACACATTATAAAAGATGCAGACACTTTAAAAGCCCTGGTGAAATTAACTGATGAAGAATACGAAGCTGTAAAACTTGCTAAAAAATATAAAATCCCTTTTGGAATTACTCCTTATTATTTGTCGCTAATGGATTATGATTCAAGCAGAAAATATGATTACGCTGTAAGAGCTCAGGTTATCCCTTCTTTACATTACATAAAAAAACATAAGGAATTTAAAGAAAATAATGACGTTTCCATGGATTTCATGCTGGAAAGAGATACATCACCGATTGAGGGAATTACCCGAAGATACCCCAAGA
>CBFDDY010000110.1:0-7402 GCA_965603705.1 uncultured bacterium
TTCATACCCTGTGCCTCGCATCTGCAGCAACCTCGACTCGTGAATAATCCAGGTTTAGTTGATTGAATTATAGAAATAGGTTGATTGAGTGTCAAGCGACAATAATTTTGCCGTTTTATGAAAATAATGATATCATAGACCATCAAATGGAGAGTAACATGGTTCGAAATCAAAAGCATTCATTTTGTCTGGACTTGTTAGTTTTAGTTGGGGTTTTTACTTTTGTTAGTATTTTAGCTGCTAATAAGGGGCCGGTTCTTAAATTTGAAAAAGAGATATGGGATTTTGGTAGGGTCAAGCAGGGGAAAATACTTACCCATGTATTTAAGTTCAGAAATAACGGAGATGCTACC
The DNA here is from genome assembly GCA_965603705.1 of uncultured bacterium. Classification (GTDB taxonomy): domain Bacteria; phylum Acidobacteriota; class Aminicenantia; order Aminicenantales; family Aminicenantaceae; genus JAUVXM01. The sequence goes on from CBFDDY010000110.1 coordinate 354, forward strand.
CTGGCTGTAAAGAGGGTAAGGACTTCTTGTGGATGTACTGCTGCTTTAGTGTCAAATAAGAAAATTCTGCCTGGACAACAGGGTGAGATAAAAGTGACCTTTAACACTAGAGGATACGGAGGGCAGGTTTCCAAGTTCATATATATTGAGTCAAATGATTCGCAGGAGTCAAAAAAGCAGCTGACAGTTTCTGCCACGATCAATGTTCCTCCCCGTCCAAAGATCAGCCTGGACCGTTACAGCATTGACTTGGGGTTGTTTTTACAATCAGAAGACATTGAAACCGAAGCAAAAATTAAAAACACCGGGGAACTTGAACTTGAGGTTGAATTTTCCCATAAATCAGCATCTTTTTATATAGGCAATAAAAAAGTCCCGACTCCCTTGAAGGTTCCGGCCGGAAAAGATGTAGAGGTCAGGATAAAGATAATTCCACGACAGAAAATTGGTTTGATGAGAGAATATGTTCTCCTGAAAACAAATGACCCTATGCGGCCGAATCTTTCTTTTTATATCAGCGGATATATAGTCACTAAAATCCAGCTGCAGCAGCTTTTGAAGAAGTATAAGGATGCAATAAAATAGCTGAGAGAAACAAAAAAAAGGATATTATATGATTTTATTGGCTAATTTTATTAATGCAGTAGCAGGAATCCTCCATTTTATCTTAATGCTTTATATTTGGATTCTTATCTTTCGGGCAATACTTTCCTGGATAAGAGTTCCGTCTTTATATCAAGTGCAGGTTTTACTTTATCGTTTTACTGAACCGGTGTTAAGTCCAGTGAGAAAATATTTTCCTCCTTATAAGTTTGGTGGAATGGATATTAGCCCGATAATCGTATTTATTTTGCTTATTTTTATTGATACATTTTTAGTCAAGTCTATGTCCCTTTATGCTCAGCAGATCCTGCAACAGCAGACTTTGTCTTTCTGAATTTTAGCTGGTTTATTTATATGAGCTATCTTCTATGAACTATTATAACCTCATCAGTTTTTTAGGGATTTTTGCTATTGCAGGTTTTGCCTGGTTGTGCTCTGGAAGCCGCAAGGATATAAATTGGCGGGTGGTGTTTTGGGGGATAAGTTTACAGCTTATCTTTGCCTTTTTTATTTTTGTAATCCCGGTGGGAGCTAAATTTTTTCTTTTTATTAATAATATTGTAGTGGCTGTGCTGGACAGCGCAACTGCAGGGACAAAGTTTGTTTTTGGCCGGCTTGCCTTAGCTCCCGGGACAGTCAATGAAGCCGGCGAGACTTCCTTAGGTTCTTTTTTAGCTTTTCAGGCTTTTCCGACTGTAATATTTTTTGCCGCACTCGTGTCTGCTCTTTATTACCTGCGTATTATGCCTTTGATAATACGGGGATTTTCTTATGTATTTACAAAACTTATGCACATAAGCGGAGCGGAAGCGCTCAGTGCATCCAGTAATATTTTTGTCGGGATCGAATCAGCACTTGTAGTCAAGCCGCATTTAAAACGGATGACAAAGTCGGAGTTGGCAACAGTTCTTTCCGCTGGGATGGGGACTATTGCCTCTACCGTACTAGCGTTATATGTATTCTATTTACAAGCTCAGCTGCCCACCATTGCCGGGCATCTGGTCTCTGCTTCCCTGCTCTCAGCGCCGGCTGCGGTTGTTATGGCCAAATTGATCGTGCCTGAGACAGAAAAGCCACTTACCATGGGATTGAACATAAAACCCCATTATAACAGAGAAGACAACTTGATCATGGCTATTATCAATGGCGCTAACAGTGGGTTGAAGCTTTTAGGAGGTATTGTAACGCTTCTGATTGCCTTTTTGGGGATAATGGCTCTGCTTGATCTTATACTTGGTTGGTTCGGCGGAAACTTAAATAACTGGTTCGGTTGGAATATTGACTGGTCCTTTCAGTCATTACTCGGGTATATATTCTATCCTTTTGCTCTTCTCCTGGGTATCCCGCCTGCGGATGCTTTTGAGATTGCCAGGATTCTGGGAGAACGCACCATTGTTACTGAAGTCGTTTCTTACCAGCATCTGGCTAAGCTTCTGGCCGAAAATACTCTTATTCATCCCCGCTCTGCCATAATTGCGTCTTATGCTTTGTGTGGGTTTGCTCATGTGGCCTCGTTAGCTATTTTTGTAGGCGGAGTGGGTGCTCTGGCTCCCGGGCGGATGAAAGACCTTTCCCGGCTTGGCCTGCGGGCACTTCTGGCTGCAACGCTTGCTTGCTTGATGACAGGAGCTGTGGCTGGAGTTTTCTTTACTTCCGGTTCTATTCTATTTGGATATTGATAAAAGCAATAAAGCATTAGACACGGATTTTCGCGGATTTACACGGATAAGAGGGGCTCTTTCTTTTCACGATTCATGTTTCACATTTAACCGCTTTTATCCATTTTCTATTTACCATTTTCTATTTACATAGTATCATACAAATCGACATTTTTTATGAATCGTTTAGGATCAATGGAAGAAGAAATAAAATACTGGATTTGCTTAAATCTTGTTTTTGCAGAACATTTAAAGGAATTAAAAAGTATTGTTGGAAATTTTCCTACAGTAAAAGATATCTTTAAAGCCAGGCAAAGTCAGATCATTGCATTGGGGGTCGAGAAAGAAAGGGCTAAAGCCCTGCTGTCTTCCAGGATGCTTGATAAAGCCTGCCGGGAGATCGAGCAGCTAAGAAAAAGAAATTACAATATCCTTACAATAGATGATGAAAATTATCCTGAAAATTTGCGAGAAATATTTGATCCTCCCATCGTCCTTTATTATGCAGGCGATGTTAAACTATTGAAAAGCCCGGCAGTAGCTATAGTTGGAGCACGAAAAACGACCCCTTATGGAAGGGCTGTGGCTGAGAAACTATCTGCTGATCTGGCTGAGCGGGGTTTATCAGTTATAAGCGGGATGGCCCGTGGGATCGATTCTCTTGCTCACTGGGGCGCGCTTAAAGGAGGGAAAACCTTGGCTGTTTTAGGATCTGGGCTTGGAAACATCTACCCCAGAGAAAACAAAAAATTGTTTGAGAGGATAATCGAAACAGGAGTGGTTGTAACCGAGTATTCCCTGAAGACTGATCCTCTTGGTTTTCATTTTCCTTTAAGGAACAGGATAATAAGCGGTTTGGCAATAGCCCTGGTTGTAATAGAAGCAGCAAAAAAAAGCGGATCATTGATTTCCGCCCGCCTTGCCTTGGAACAAAATAGGGAAGTAATGGCTGTGCCTGGAAATATAACCTCTGAACTAAGCTGGGGGACAAATTGGCTTATTAAAACCGGGGCAAAACCTGTGACAGACTGGGAGGATGTAGTTGAAGGGCTGCCGCTTTATGTAAAAGAAAAAGTCCTTAGGCGTGAGCCTGAGAAGACAGAAAAGTATTTTCGCCTCATTGGTCAGGAAAAGAAGATATTTGATCTTCTCAAACCGGATTCGCTGATTCATATTGATGAAATTGTGGAAAGAAGCAGCCTGTCTGTATCAGAGGTTCTTTCTTATTTGCTTAAGTTAGAGCTAAACGGTATGATTGACCAGCGTCCGGGAAAATATTTTCAAAGGAAATTATAATGACAAAACATTTGGTTATTGTTGAATCTCCAGCTAAAGCTAAGACTGTAAATCGTTATCTTGGCTCTGATTATTTAGTAAAAGCATCTCTTGGGCATATTCGGGACTTGCCTAAAAGCCGTCTGGGCGTTGATATAGAAAATGATTTTGAGCCTGAATATCAGGTGCTTGAGGCCCGAAAAAAAACTGTGGCCGAATTACAGAAGACTGCAAAACAGTGTGATTCTGTCCTGCTTGCTGCTGACCCGGATAGAGAAGGAGAGGCAATTTGCTGGCACCTGGCCGCTATCCTGAAGGATTTTAATCCAAATATTAGGCGGGTGATGTTTAATGAGATAACAAGCAGAGCTGTGAAAGAGTCTTTTAATAATGTGATCGAACTGGACCAGGACAAATTTAATGCTCAGCAGACCAGGCGTATTCTTGATAGGTTGGTCGGCTACCGTATAAGTCCGCTGCTGTGGGAAAAAATCGGCAGAGGCTTGAGTGCAGGGCGGGTGCAGTCTATTGCCTTACGTTTGATCTGTGAGAGGGAAAAGGAGATGAAAGATTTTAATCCGGAAGAGTTCTGGAAACTCACAGCTTATCTGAAGGCTTCCAATCCTCCTGAGTTTCAAGCCGGCCTGTACAAGATCGAGGGCAGGAAGAAAAAAGTTGAGACAGGAAAGGAAGCAGAAAATATTATAACTGAGCTGAAAAAACTTCCTTTTGTCCTCAAAGATGTTAAAATCAAAGAGAAAAAAATAAGCCCCCAGGCTCCTTATATAACCAGCACTCTTCAGCAGGATAGTTTTCGGATCAATCGTTTTTCGGTCAAAAAAACAATGATGGTTGCCCAGAAGTTGTATGAAGGCATTAACATTGGGGACAAGGGATTGGTAGGCCTTATTACATATATGCGGACGGATTCTTTCCGGATTTCAAATGATGCTATTAAGAGCTGCCGTCAATTTATCAAGAATGGTTATTCTGCCGAATATTTACCTGGGAAGCCAAGGATCTATAAAAACAAAAGGAAAGCACAGGATGCCCATGAAGCTATCCGGCCTACATCTTTTGATCTCCCTCCCGAAAAAATAAAGACTTTTATAAATAAAGAGCAGTACAGGCTTTATACAATGATCTGGAACCGGTTTATTGCTTCCCAGATGGAACCTGCTCTGATCGAGGAGACGGTTTTTGATATCCAGGCCGGGAAATATGAATTTCAGGTAAAAGGAGAAGTAATAAAGTTTGATGGATTCATGGCTGCATATCCCAAAAAAAAAACAGAAGGGAAGATACTGCCTAAAGCCTTATCCGGTGAAGAGTTGAAGCTGCTTAAACTTGAGCCGGAACAAAAGTTTACCCAGCCTCCTCCCCGGTATACAGAGGGGAGCCTGGTGAAAGAGCTAGAAGCACGCGGCATTGGCCGTCCCAGTACTTATGTCCCCATTATCTCTACTCTGGTAAACCGGGATTATGTAATCAAGGAGAAAGGAAAATTTATTCCACTTGAACTTGGGATATTTGTCACTGATTATCTGATTGAAAATTTTCCGGATTTGATGAAGTTTGAATTTACTGCCCAGTTGGAAGAAAAATTAGACAAAATAAGCGAAGGGGAAGAAGAATGGCTTGGTTATTTAGGATCGTATAATTCTCTGTTGGAAAAAAACCTTAATGCTGCGGAAAAGACAGAAAGTATCAAAGCTAAGGGGATTCCGTCAGAGGATGAGTGTCCTGAATGCGGGAAGAAACTGGTTATTAAATCAGGGAGATATGGAAGATTTAAAGCATGTTCAGGGTATCCGGATTGTACTTTTAAGCAAAGTATCGGCAAAAAAGAGGCTAAGCCGGTTGATGAAAAGTGTCCGAAATGTGGTTCACAAATGGTTTTGCGCAGGGGAAAATATGGCCCTTTTGTGGCTTGTTCTAATTATCCCTCTTGTAAGTATATTAAAAAAGAAAAAAAGGATACCGGGATATCGTGCCCGGAATGTGACGGCTCGATTGTGCAGAAAAAAACCAGGAAAGGGAAATTGTTTTTCGGCTGCAGTAATTTCCCCAAATGTAAGTTTGCTTCCTGGGATGAACCGGTAAAGAAGCCGTGTCCTGAATGTAATCGGGAATTTTTGCTACGTAAAAACACTATGAAAGAGGATTCTTATTTATATTGCAGTGATAAGGATTGTGGTTATAAAGAAGCTGTGAAAGCGAAACAGATCTGGGAAAAAAACAAGGAATGAGTGATAAGCTATCTAATTTTTTAGATTTTTTAAAATACGAAAAAAATGCATCCCCCCATACTATTTTCGCATATCGGCGTGATTTGCTTCAGTTTAAAAACTATTTAAAGAATAAACAATTAAAGTTGGAACAGGCTGATAATATCGTGATCAGGGGATTTCTGGCTGTCCTCTATGAGAAAAAGGTTAAAAAATCTACAAGCAGCCGCAAGCTGGCAGCTATCCGTTCATTTTATCAATTTTGTATACAGAGAAAATGGATGGCTGATAATCCAGCGAAAATTGTGGCTACTCCTAAACAAGAAAAGACAGTACCTTCTTTTCTGACTGAGGAAGAGATGGCCGAGTTCCTGGACTTTCCCCGCTCGGGAAAAGTTTTGGATTTACGGGACAACGCCATGCTGGAACTGCTTTATGCTTCTGGCATTCGGGTTTCTGAACTTATCGGCCTTAACTTTGAGGACCTGAATTTTGAAGAAAGGCTTATTCGAGTGAAGGGAAAAGGGAAAAAAGAACGCATGATCCCGTTTGGCAAAACTGCAGAAGAGAGGCTTCGGATATATATAAGTCGGAGGATGATGATTAATAAAGGTAAAATAGATGAGGAAGCTCTGTTTTTAAATTATCGGGGGCAAAGACTGAGTACTCGTTCGGTTGAGCGGACCGTTAGTTTTTATATTCAAAGGTCAGCCGTAAGAAGAAAAATCAGCCCTCACTCCCTTCGACATTCTTTTGCCTCACATCTTCTCAGCAGAGGGGCAGATTTGCGGATTATTCAAGAGCTGCTTGGGCATGAGAGCCTGGCTACAACTCAAAAATACACGCATATGGACTTAAAACGCCTGCTTGAGGTGTATAAAAAAAGCCATCCCCGTTCATAGCCTCGGGGAAGAGGGGAGAGAACCCCTCTTCCCTAGACATCTTCTTACCCGGAGCCTACAGTGATGAGTTCTTTTAAATTTGTAAACATTTTTTCGCCGATTCCTTTTACTTTCATGATTTCTTCGATCTTCTGAAAATTTCCGTGCTTCTCTCTGAAATCAATGATCCTTTGAGCCACTTTCTCGCCTATGCGGGGTAATTGTTGGAGCTCTGCTGCTGAAGCTGTGTTGATGTTGATCTTTTGGTCTATCACTTTAGACGCTGCCTGGATGGGGAGAAGAAAGAAAGACATTACTGCAAATGCTGATAAAACAATTGTTGCCATGGTTTTTGATTTTAATCTTTTCATTGCAACCTCCTTTTATCATTTAATTGCAATTTT
>CBFDDY010000111.1:0-7387 GCA_965603705.1 uncultured bacterium
GTGATACTTCACCGCGAATCCGCTGCAACAAAGTAGATGCGGTAAAATCGGCTCGTGAATTAGTGTTTTATTTTTAGGGTCTCATAATAGTCATACGTCATCATGTGGTCTTCATAGGAGCAAAACCGACTCGGCTCTGTGCCTGGAATAAAAACTTCTCGGAGCAGAAATTGAGGCGGGCAGATAGGAGAAGGCAATAAGCCTGTTTTCCGATCAACCGTAATAAAGCTCAGGTTCTGTGGTACAGGAAATTCTTCTTCAGCTACTTCTTCCTCGTTTTCCTCTGCAATTCTTTTTTCCTCTTCAATTATGCTATTAAAAAATCCCACAAAAACCGGAAGTGCTGCCACAGCCCCTGATTGTCTTTCCCCAATAGTAATTCTTCCTTCTTTATATCCTACCCAGACACCGGCACATAAAGAAGGAGAAAATCCTATAAAGCGGGCATCAGCCCAGTCATCCGTAGTACCGGTTTTTCCTGCTAATGGTTTTTCTAAATATTTAGCGAGCTGAGAAGTTCCTCTTTGCACTACTCCCTGCATTAATGAAGTCATAATATAGGCTATCTGAGGAGATATTACCTCCTCTGACTCAACTTTGCATTCCTCCAGAACATTCCCGTCTCTGTCCTCTATCCTGGTAATAAAATAAGGCATTATCCGAATACCACCATTTGGAAAGACTGAAAAAGCAGAAACTAATTCTACCATTTTTGCTTCAAACGCACCTAAAGCCAACGACATATAGGGGTAGATGGGAGAAGTAAGTCCGAATTTCTTACAGTACTCCACTCCAGTCTGAGGGGAGATATGGTCAAGAAGTTTAGCTGTGAAAATATTTCTTGACTCCTCCAGCCCCTGGCGAAACGTTATCCGCCCTTTATATTTTTCATCATAATTGGGAGGTGACCATAACTCTCCAGACCACTTGTCTTCAAAATCAGTAGGCTCGTCTATAAAGGTCGAAGCAGGAGTCAAGCCGTTTTCCAATCCGGCTGTATATAAAAAGGGCTTGATTACCGATCCCGCCTGTCTCATAGCTTGAGTAACATTGTTCCATTTACTCTGCCTGAAGGAATATCCGCCGACCATAGTCTTTATCTGTCCGCTTTGCGGCTCAATCGCCAGAAAAGCTCCATCCAATACAGGCTCCTGGTCAAGAGACGCTATTATTTCTTTTTTCTCATCATCAAATTTTTTTATTTCAATATGAATAAGGTCTCCCCGTTTGATCAGCTTTCTAAGGTCCCGGGTAAATGTCCAGGAAAATATATCATTACTATCAATTTTTCCGGTGTAATCTTTTACTTTTATGGCCGCCTTTGACTTTTCTACAGATAAAACTACTGCTTCAACTACCATCCCAATCTTAAAAGAAAGATTTCTCCAGCTTAAAAATAAATACTTGTCCGGTCTCCCTTCCACTTCCACTTCCACTTGTAAAGGCTTTTCCAATTCATCAAGGTCTTCAATGCCTCTCTCAATAAGGTTGATTTTATCATCCCGCCAACCCTGACGTTTATCCAAGACGCGGAGTTGTATTTTTAAAGCTTTTTCAGCATACCTTTGATAATCCGTATTTAAGGTAGTATAGACCCTCATTCCTTTTTTATATAAAGCATCTACTCCATAGGTCTGCTCCAGATATTTCCTTACTTCTTCTCGAAAATGAGCCGCAAATTCTGAATCTCCCCGGTATAGGGGAAGAACATTCAGTCCCTCTTGCTTAGCCGCTTCCCCTTGTTCCCGGGAAATATATTTTTCTTCGATCATCCGGTTTATCACATGATCGCGGCGCTGCAGAGTCCCCTCGTAATTGTTATAAGGAGAATATTTAGAAGGCCCTCTAAATATTCCGACTATCATGGCCGCTTCCACTAGGTTCAGCTCAGATACACTTTTATCAAAAAATAACTGGGCCGCAGCCTCAACTCCATAAGCCCCATGCCCGAGATTGAACTGATTGCAGTATATGGCAATTATCTCATCCTTGGAATATCTCTTCTCGATCTGCAGGGCAAGGATAGCCTCCTTTATTTTGCGGCGGATAGTCTGCTTACGATGCAGTAATAGCTCTCTAACAAGCTGCTGAGTAATAGTACTGCCTCCATGCAGTTTATAGGGTGTAAATATCAATTTCAGGTCTTTTTTAACAGCACGCAAAATGCCCAGGAAATCAATCCCGCTATGTGAATAGAAGCGGGGGTCTTCCGTGGCAACTATAGCCTCTTTAAGATATTGCGAGATATCATCATAGGCGACAGGTATCCGTTTTTGAAGAGCATATTCCCCAATTACTTCTTCATCATCTGCATAAATATAAGTGACGATACTTGGTTCATATTCCTCCAACTGGGCGATATCAGGAAGATTTTGCAGAATAGCTCTATAAACTCCAATTACTACACCACTTAAACATACAGTTAATATCAGTAATACCAGCAGGGCCCGCTTAAAAAATTTTCGCCTTTTTTCTTTATCAAACTTAAATTTCTTCAGCTTGATTTTTTTCAGCTTGATCTTTTTAAAATCCAGCTTTGGAATCTTTAAGCGTATCTTTTTCTTTTCCGACATAAGGTATAAATATAGCAGAAATTGTTCTACATGTTAATCCCAGAATAAAAAAAGCTCCTGATATTACATATTTAACCTGGACTATTCACGAGTAGAGGTTGCCGCAGATACGAGGCGCAGGGGATGAAGCTGTGGTAAAGTCGGAAAATGGAAAATGGCAAAACCGATAAATTTTAGTCAAAAGGTTTACTTCTAATGAAATTCTGGTATGACACGTTGAACAGCTAATGCCTTCCTTAAAATGATGGCTCATTCGCCAATCTGCTCCTTGCCCAGGACTGACTTTCTCATGGCACTGAACACACGGCTCGTCATCAGCAACGGATAACTATTTGTAACCGATCATGAGTATACCAAATATTTTAATAGTTTTTTGACACTAAAACCTTCGCTTATATGCGTGGCAGTATGGCAGCTTACCATTGTTCTGATAATAATCCTGATGATAATTTTCAGCTTCCCAATATTTATCGGCTTTAGTTATTTCAGTAGCTATTTTATATCCCTTTTTTTCTAAAATCTTGATGAGCTTCTCAGCAATTTGTTTCTGCTCATTATCGATATAAAATATTGCAGAGCGATATTGTTCACCTATATCAGGACCTTGACGATTAATCTGGGTTGGATCATGTATTTCAAAAAATAATCTGGTTAATTTTTCAAAATTAGTTTGGGAAGGGTCGAAAACAATTTCCATAGTTTCCGCATGACCAGTCATGCCGTTGCAAACTTCCTGGTAAGTTGGATTTTCTTTATGTCCACCCATGTAACCAACACTCGTTGATAAGACACCTTTTTCTTTTTGGAAATAATACTCTACTCCCCAAAAACATCCTCCTGCAAAATAAGCTTTTTTCGTTTTCACTTCTTGTGCTAGAGGAATAAAATTTAGTGAAATTGAATTAACACAGTGGCGTACATTTTTTCCAGTAAATCCTTCACCCAGAAATACATGTCCCAAATGTGCGTCACAATTATTGCAGATAATTTCAGTACGCCTACCATCGGCATCAGGTAATCGTTTTACTGCTCCCTCAATTTCGTCGTCAAAGCTGGGCCAGCCACATTGCGAGTCAAACTTATCATTTGAACGATAAAGCGGGGCATTGCATCTTTTACAAACATACATACCTTTTGCCCTATGGTTATTATACTTCCCTGAAAACGGTGTTTCCGTTCCTTTGTGAATAATAACCTGTTCTTCTTCAGTGGTTAATTTTTTATATTTCATTTTATTTTCCTGTGATATTAATACTATATTAGTGATAAGTAATAATGAAATAACATATACAATTATGTAATTTTTCATAGCACTTGTAATATTTAAATTAAAAGTTTAATATTTTTTCCCATACATACTTTTCTCACCCCAAGCGCCATAAGCCTCGGCAACTTTATGTTCAGGATCGCTCAATAGCGTAAAATTCAAATCATGCTTATTAATAAAATTCTGATGAGAAGTAACACTAGCGGGACTAACTCCTAATACAACGGCGTTTTTGTCCTCAATTTCTACAAGATTATCTCTGAAAGAACAAGCTTCTTCTGTACAACCACTGGTGTTGTCCTTCGGGTAGAAATATAGAACAACATCTGATTTGCCCATAAAATCGGTCAGTGAAACTTGTTTGTCCTTATCTGACATTAAAGTACAGTTGGCTGCTTTTTCTCCTGCTTTTAACATGTCACACTCCTTAATAATTTAATTAATTAGTTATTGTTTAATCGCTTTTTAATAAAGCATTATAATACTCTTTATATTGATCAATCGTAATAAAGGGATTCTTACAGGTGTAATTTTCACACACAAAAATTTTTACTGAACCATTAGTGGATGATTTACCTTCAATAACTGGCAATATTGGAATTGATTCTCTATTATTCTTTGAAAACGATGGGTCAGCATAAGCTAAAATTTTATTGGGCAGATAAGAGTCATAAATGGCTTTGACCATATCAGAAAATGATGATGAATTTCTATCGCCGGCAATAACTATTTCCTTTGCTTTGCCCCATAAGAAATCAAATGAGCTCAATAATACTGCAAAAGCTGTTGGCGATTTTTCAATTTGTGCGGCATACAATTTTACCGTTTGTTCAGCCTTTTCCTTTAAACTGTGATTACCGGTAAATTCGCTTAGTCGCAAAAGGTTACTCACCGCAATGGAGTTTCCGGATGGAATTGGATTATCATAAGGATTTCGAGTTCTGACCAGTAATTTTTCGTGATCCGATGAAGTGAAGAAAAATCCGCCCTGTTTGTCATCCCAAAATTTATGCAACATGAGATAATTTATTGCCAGCGCGTGTTTAAGATAGGATAATTCAAATAACGATTCATATACATCAATTAATGCAGCAACAAGAAATGCATAGTCAGGAAGATAACCATTTAAATGGCTTATGCCGTTGCGATAGGTTCGTAATATCTGATTTTGAAAATGCATTTTTTCCAGCAAAAAGTCAACTGCTTTTTTCGCGACAACTAAATATTTTTTGTCACCCAACACCTGAAAACCTTTGCACAGCGCTGAAATCATTAAACCATTCCAGGAAGTGAGTATTTTATCATCTTTATGGGGCGGAATTCTCTCTGTCCGAACTGTTAATAATTTTTGTCGGTCTTGTTCCAGGCGATCGATTAATTCATATTCGGTTAAGCCAATTTTTTGAGTTGCCTCCTGTAAGTTACGGCTGCGGAATAAAATGTTTTTTCCTTCCCAATTCCCATCGGGAGATACGCCATAGACCGTGCAAAAGAGCTTTGATTCATCTGGACCTAAAATTTTATCTATTTCAATTTTTTGCCAGACATAAAATTTCCCCTCTTCGCCTTCGCTATCAGCATCCTGGGAAGAAAAAAATCCACCTTCAGTCGCAGTCATTTCCCTTACTACATAATCAAGAGTAGCTCGAGCGACTTTAGCATAAAATTCTTTCCTGGTGATTTGATAGGCTTCCAGGTATGTAACCGATAGCAGAGCATTATCATAGAGCATTTTTTCAAAATGGGGAACCAGCCACTGTTCGTCAGTGGAATAGCGATGAAAGCCGCCGCCCAACTGATCAAATATCCCACCATTTGCCATTACGTGTAATGATTTTTCCACCATTTTCAACGTTTGTTTCTCACCAGTATGAAAATAATAACGCAGTAGAAACGATAACTCCATTGCCTGTGGGAATTTAGGCGCTGAACCAAAACCACCATAGCGTTCGTCGAAAGTTTGTTCCGCAGCTTTGACAGCAGAATGCCATAGGCTTAAACTAAATTCAAAATCGGAACTTTGCACCTGGCTAATCTGGCGCATACTGGAAGTAATTTGACCCGCACTTTGCCGCAATTGGTCTCGTTGGTTTTCCCAGAGATGGATAAGGCGTTTAAGAATGTTTTTAAAGCCGATGCGTTCCCAACGGTCTTCAGGAGGAAAATAAGTGCCGCCGAAAAACGATTCTAACTCCGGGGTTAACCAGGCTGACAGGGGCCAACCACCGCTTCCAGTCATCATTTGGACAGCATTCATATAAATTTCATCCAGGTCTGGTCGTTCCTCGCGGTCAACTTTAATGCAGATAAAGTTATCATTCAGAAGTTGGGCGATTTCTTCATTTTCAAAAGACTCCCGCTCCATCACATGACACCAATGACAGGCAGAATAGCCAATGGACACAAAAATTGGTTTATCCAGTTTACGAGATTGTAGCAACGCTTCCTCCCCCCAGGGATGCCAGTTCACTGGATTGTGGGCGTGCTGCAACAGATAAGGACTGGTTTCATTGATTAATTTATTAGTAAATTTATGTTCACTCATTGAATTTTCAGCCAGGTTTCATAAACAATTCTCTCATCTGGCAAATCATTTTCACGCACTAACCACGGCATGGTCGCTCTGATTGCCTTCCATAAAGGTCTTTGATCCACTACCAGATCTTTAAAGGTAGGAAATTCGTTTTTCTATTGATGATGATTTTCCCTCAATTTCATCAAATTTCTACCCTCTAAGCAACTGCATCATCCATAATACACATTAATAACAATTTCAGTCAACCGGAAATGCGCAGTAAAGAGAGAATCGCATAGAAGGGATTCCAGATAATGGCTAGAAAGAACCTCCCGGCGCTTATACCTTGTTGATAGAAGCCTTTATTATCCAAACTTAGCAGCTAAGTGGATTCGCGCGGATAAAGTGTTCTGATTGTGGCTCAGAGAGGTTAGTTATGTTTTCCTGTAAGACCCGCGGCTTCTGTCCCTCCTGTCATGGCTGAAGCGAGCACAAACCACACCTGAATTTCATCCTTTATGAATAGTTCAGGTTAGATATCCTAGCGTGATATGTTCAATCTCAGCGGCAATCTGGTCAAGAGACCTGTCTGCCTTGATATGGACAATATTATCTTCTCTAAAGCTGTTAAATATCTCCCGGACTTTAAGCAAATAATCCTCCCGTTCAAATAACAAGTCTTTCTTTTCCCGCCCTCCGATGCGACACAGCCCCTGGCTTGGTCCAATATCCAAAATTATAACCAGGTCCGGCAAAACCGCAAATTCCTCATTCATCTTACGTATTATTTGCCGGCTAATTCCCTTTGCCCCCTGATATGCAATAGTAGAATAATAATAACGATCAAGAATAACAATTTTATTTTCTTTCAGGGCCGGTTTAAGATTTTTTTCAACATTTTCGCGGCGGTCTTTCAGAAAAAGGTCTAATTCGCCCTCCGGGGAGATGGAGTCCTTATAAGCCGCCAATTTTCTGATTTCCATCCCCCACTTGCTTCCTGATGGCTCTTGAAAATATACTGCATCATACCCT
>CBFDDY010000112.1:0-7355 GCA_965603705.1 uncultured bacterium
TCATAACCTGTAGATTATACTTTTTTATGCTTTACAGGAAAAGCAGGAACTTCAGGAAAGGCATAAAAAGCAGGAAATCGTGAATTGTGAAATAGAAAATGGGAAAAAAGCCGGAAAATGGATAATAGTAAATGGCAAATAGCAGAAAAACAATATTTGACGCGAATAATTCAGGTTAAGAGCTGGCATGGATACTGGAAAATCCCAGAGAAAGCCATCCGGAACAACGCGGGCATGGTTCCTCGAGAGAATCTCGAGGAGAGCGTTGTGAGGACAGGAAGGGATTTCCCCGCTGGGGGAAATCCCTGTCTTTCGTAGGGACTTACCCATGTCCATGCCAATGCGTAGCGGATTTTTTATGCTGGAGAAAATTAGATTTTAGCGGATTTAAGCTCAGCCATATCTCAGATCCATTTTATTTCCTATTTTCCATTTTCCGTTTTTATCCGCATTTTACGTTTCTTAATCCACATTTCTCTTCTTTTTTCCATTTACTATTTACCATTTTCTGGGTACCATCCATATCGGCATTTTTTATGAATAATTCAGGAAAACCTGGATTATTCACGAGTCGAGGTTGCAATAGATACGAGGCGCAGGTGATGAAGCTGTGGTATTTCACTGCGAACCCGCTGCAACAAAGTAGATGCAGCGAAATCGGCTCGCCTGTAGAGTAAAAAATGTCGATTAGAAATAGAGATTATATTGTGAACGAAATGGCAAATATGCTTTGCATATCAATTGTTGTAGAATACTATTCATAAATAGATGTCATACATATCGGCAATTTTTATGAATAATTCAGGAAAGAAATGAAATGTAAGGTAACCTTTCACTCAGGCTATAAAGGCCAGGAGACTCCAAGGACAGTTATTATAGATAACCGCGAATATAAAATCGAAAAAGTTATCTGGCGCAAAAGAATCCGCGATACAGAGACAGGAGAGATCGCTAATAAATTTAAATGTTTAGCGGATGGCAAAAATATAATAATAACTCTTTATGCTTCCGGTGAAACCACCGTTCTAATTTCAAGAAGCTAGATTGGCTATATTCGATGCCAGTAGGAAAATTTTACAAATACACTGTAATCATCACTGGTATACTTACTGAGATTATTCTGGCTTAAATTATTATCAATTCCCAAGAAAAACACTGTTCCAGGCTTTAGGATATAACTGACAAGGAAACTTCCATATAGCTCTTTATTAAAGTGATTGTAATCAATAATAGTCCGGAGAGAAAAGGATTTTGTAAATTGATAAGTCGTACGCTGACGGATAACATTGAAATCATATAACAGTTCTCCTCCCCAATCTTCCCAGAAAGTTTCTTTACTGAAGGTCAACCCTATCTGCAGTCTTTTGCTCGGTTTCAAGGTAACAAATATCCCGAAGGAGTTACTATAGCCGAGAAAAGGATCATCCGGATCATAAAAAATACTATCCCCAGTACGCACATTAAATCCGAAAGGCAGCCAGCTCAAAAAGCTCAACTCACCACTGGCGGTAAAAGAGCCCTTTATGAAATCCACGCCTCCATAATTTTCCATCTCAAAACGATAAGAAAAATTCATCTGGCTGAATTCGGTAAAACGCACCTGGATACTTGGGCTGATCCATTCATCCTCTAGAACATCCAGGTCATAATCAAAACGGCGCCCAGCTCTAAGGTTGAATCTAACCTGATTTAAATATTTTTTCTCAGGGTAAATAGTAGCATAAGTAGATGCCCCGAATGTCCGGTAATCCACCCGGTTAACAAAACCGGAAGCGGCCTCAAACTCAGGATGGATGGACGTCCAGTTAAGCCCTCCGCCCAAATGCTTTGTATAATACCCGATCTCCCCATAAAATGCGGGAGAGATATCTGACACCTCTTCCCCAAAACGGCTTTTAGAAGCCATCGCCTGGAAAGAGAAGAACAGCTTTTTTTTTAATTTAAACTGCCCGTCAATTCCTGCAACCCGGTTAAATGAACCATTGATCTTCTTGTCCGTAAGAGAAAACCCGATATAAGATTCTTTCAACACATCAGCTTTCATGCGAAAGATGTTAAAGAAGGCATTGTTTTCCCGGCTGCTGCCGCCATTGTGCACTTCCCACAGGTTTTCAGTGGGGCTGGTATCATAAGCGGACAGCAGCCCATAAGTGAAACGGCCTACCTTGCCGGTAAGCTTGGCGCCTGCAATAGGATCTATTATGCGGCGGGTGTAGACCATCTGTATTTTGGGAAAACGGAATACTTCCATTCCTTCCAGGAAAAATGGCCTCTTTTCCGGATAATAAAGAGCAAACCTCTGATTAAAATCAATTTGAGGGACGTCAGCTTCGATCTGGCTGAAATCAGGATTAACAGTCAGATCCATGGTCAGGTCCGAGCTTATCCCCCATTTAAAATTTATCCCGGGCTGAGCATCAGCCTTGGCTCCTTTTGTCTTTAATGAAGTAAAAATGGGCATCAGTTCAAAATTTTTTCCTTTTTCCACCTCTCCCCTGATAATCATTTCCTCAGCCTGGGTTAGAAGCCCAGGAATCGACCGAGACATAGGCGGCCAAAGTATGAGCTCGCCACTGCGAGCAATCGTACGCCCTAAAGTTATTCCCCAGATTTTATCGTCCCGATCAGGGAAGCGGATACTCTTAAAAGGGACTGCAATCTCCACTGTATATCCATCTTCATCGATCATTCCTTCCGAATAAAAAACCGTATCCCAGCTGGGGTCCATATTGTCACTCCCCCCTTCCTCAATTCGCATCATGTCCATTTGAATGCCCAGAGGATTTATCATAAAGGAGAAGGCCCGCCGCTTCTCATTAAATGTATCTAAAAAAACTGCCACCCAATCGTCAGTCATAATATTATCACGATTGGTAACTGAAACCCGCAGCTTATCTGGTTCTGAATCATAACAGCGGAAAGCAAAATATAGATTCTTTTTGTCGTAACCTATATATGCAGTAGTTTTTTCAGTAGGGGTGCCTTTTTCTACCGGTGAAAACTGCAAAAAAGCCTCGATCTTTAAAGACTCTGCTTCCCAGATATTTGCTTCCAGCACACCGTCAATCTTGGGGGCCCGGGAAAATCTGGGGATATTTTTTATCTGCTGATTTTCAGTAAAAATAAATTGCGGTATTATCCCCGTAAAAAATAATATCAGGGCAAAAATTATTAACTTTTTCATCTTCTTTTTTTTTAGCCTGACCTATTCATAAAAAAATGGCGATGTTTTTATTAATATTTTCTAATTTCTTTTTTCATTTGGCAGTTTGGCAATATGTCAGTCGATTTTCTCATTTTCCATTACTCCATATATACGGGAAAACTCCCGAGAAGGTTCCCTTCCAATTTTTTTCTCCACCCAATGCTAAAAACTGGCCTGGACACAGGGAAATCCCGCAGAAAGCCATCCGGAACAACTCGGGCATGGTTCCCCGAGAGGATCTCGAGGAGAGCGTTGTGAGGACAGGAAGGGATTTCCCCGCTGGGGGAAATCCCTGTCTTTCGCAGGGACTTACCTGTGACCAGGCCGCACCCCTTTTTAAGTTTGAAAATAATTGGGAGAACTCCAGGATTTTTCCCCTGCTTGCTAAAACTTACTAATAATTTTATAATTTAGCCTGCATTATTCTCAATCCAGGATTATCCACAAATAAGGAGAGATTAATATGAAAAAAGCAGTCTGGAGATTTTTTACCTTATTTATTTTGGCAGCTTTTGCCCTCAACTGCACCGTTCAATCCGGAACTGACCTAAGATATTTTGACACAGCTGAGGAAAATTCCGGTCAGATAAGGTTGGCTATTCTCTATCCTTCCTTCGGCAGCCTCAGTTCATTGATAAAACTCAAAGAGCGGAATATCTTCAATCCCGAGAATCTCATCATCATAGGAGTTTATCACGAAAAAGAACGCTCTGATTATCAGAGATCAATAGACATGGTTAGGGAAAAAAATATCGACTGGATCAAATTTCATAAAGTATCCGGTGAGATCAATAAAGACAATCTTTTTAAAAAAAACTCCCTCTCAAATGATTTTAACCTAATCTTTAAAAAATCCACTGGCATCATTTTCTTTGGTGGAGCTGATATACCTCCCTATATTTACCACGAGCAGACTGAACTCCTTACTTCTATCAAAACTCCTTTCAGGCATTTTTTCGAACTGTCCTTTGTTTTTCATCTTCTCGGGGGCAGCCAGGACGAAAGCTTTATACCCTTGCTGGAATCCGCTCCTGAATTCCCAGTGCTGGGGATATGTCTGGGAGAACAAACACTAAATGTCGGTTCTGGGGGAGACATGGTTCAAGATATCTGGGCGGAAAAATATGGAATAAATTTTGTAGAAGAGGCTATCGCCCTTTCGCAGGAGAACTGGCACAAAAATCCTATTGCCCGCCTACATCCGGAAGAAAACCTATTTTCTTACCACTTGCATCCTATAAAACTTGAAGCTGAGGGAAAATTCATCAAGGAATTCGGTTTTAAAGTAGAAGACACACCCAGAATTCTCAGCTCTCATCATCAGGCTGTAGATAAGCTTGGCAAAGGAATGACCGTTATCGCAACTTCTATGGATGGGAAAGTAATTGAAGCTATTGAACATATAAAATATCCGAATGTACTTGGCATCCAGTTCCATCCCGAATTTCCTTCACTCTATGATCAAGACGAAAAACACAAAATTACTCCCGGTGATCAAAAAGCAGTAAGCTTACTTTCAATTTTAGAAAACAATCCGCCCAGCCTGGCTTTCCATAAAAAGATCTGGGCCTGGTTCGCTGAAAAGCTGGCAGGATTATAAGATTTTAAGCGGTTACAGGTTCCAGGCGTCCCCCCAATTATTTTCAAAATTAAAAAGTAGTATGGCATGGATATGGGTAAATCCCGGAGAAAGCCATCCGGAACAACGCGGGCACGGTTCCTCGAGAGAATCTCGAGGAGAGCGTTGTGAGGACAGGAAGGGATTTCCCGGCTGGGGGAAATCCCTGTCTTTCAAAGGGACTTACCCGTATCCATGCCGGATATTCATTATTTTGATGAACATTTAGGAAGACTTTATTTTATTAAAACCAAGCGGCCCGTATAAACCGGCCTTTCCTGACCTTCCAGGTAAAGCTCAAGTTCATTCCCGATTTTCATAACTTTTCCCGCAGCGATCTCCTCCTCTTTTTCATTAACGGGGTCTGAAAATATTGTAACTTCACGCCCTAAAACAAGCGAGCGCTGCCTGTATACATCAATAATATCCTTCCAATCTCCCTTCAGCATTGCTTTATAATTCCGGTCAAGAGCTTTTAGCAACCTGAGTAAAACATCATCTTGATGACAGGAATCCATACCATCACAAAAATCAACAAGCGACCCAACCTCCGGGACAAAACGAGTTGGCTCCACTTCTGGAGTTGTTTCAATATTCAAACCTATGCCCAGAAAAGCTGTTTGGATAAAACCTGACAAAGATTGGGAATGAGCAATAAATCCTGCCATTTTGACCTCATCTATTACCACATCATTAACCCACTTAATCCCGGCTCTGCCAAAAAGGCCTTTTATCCCATCTATAGCTTCAACAACTGATACTGCCGCCAGAGCAGGGAAACAGGCTTGGAAATTGTTGATCTTCCTTTCCGGTTTAAGAACAAGCGTTAAATGGATATTGCCAGGAACCGCAGCCCAAGGTCTATTTCTCTGGCCGTGAAATTTATCCCCAGAACCCGCCAGACAAAGGATTCTATCCGGCAGAACTGTCCCCTCCCGGTTTAGTTCCAGGAGAAGGTCATAATGAGATACAGGCGCATTTTCAACCAGAAAAGCATACTGCCAGCAGGTTTTACTCTCCTTAGATGTTTTAAGAACTTTTTTGTCCCCATAGAGTCTCTTAAACAGTTGCTCAGGAATTTCATCAGGATCTAAGCCGCTGGCTTTGCCGGAATTCCACTCTCCAAGATTGGAAAATAAACTATCAGCGTATGCAATACTATCTGAATAAATTATCATAAACTATTAAATTACACCAGCACCTTAAGGGCAGCCGGCAGGATCGAAACCTTAAATGCCTTAACCGAATTGATTATCTCTCCGTCATACTGGAGATCGATATTATCAGAAAAAATAACTTCAAAAGCAGTACCCGATATGATCTGGACCTTATCACTACTGATATGTCTGCCTTTTCGAGCTCGAAGACCGATCGATAGGGTTTGCCAGAAATTGTCAGAACTTATTACACAGCAGTCAATTTTACCATCAAAAGCCGTTACTCCGGGAGTAAGTTCTAATCCTCCCGCATATGAAGGAATATTAGCGAATACCATTAGGGAAAAATCCATTTCTCTTTCAAATCTTTCCCATTTTAATTTAGCTTTAAGAGGAGCTCTATTATATTTAAAAAATTCCTTTATTCCGAAAATCCCCGCTACTGTCTGCATAAAACCTCCTCCCTTAGCCGCCAGAGGATAGCGTCGCCAGAATCCAGCAACAAAACGGTTTACTTCCACTCCCAGCCCCAGGCTTAAAGTTCCCATAAAAAAAATCTTAGCAGACTCTCCTTTCAATTCCAGCAACCCAACATCCATCCGTCTATCCCGTCCAGCTCTAATAGCTTCGCATAAGGAATCCAGTTCTGACCATCCAAGCCCGCAGGCAATATCATTTGAAGACCCAGTTGCAGCCATAGTCAGGGCAGGGTCTGCATCGGTTAACAGCACTTCAGCAGCAATCAACTGGAAAGTGGAATCCCCGCCTACAGCAACTATTACAGGGAAGGACTGCGCTGCCGTTTGAGCTAACTCTTTAAGGTGAGCCTCATTACGAGAAGAAAACCATTTATAAGGAATAGCATATTGATTAAATTTTGCTTCTATCTGCCCTCTTCTTCTCTTTGATTTTCCCCTGCCCGAAGAGGGATTAAATAAAACAGCTACTGGATCCATTATATGTTAAGAATTCTATTTATTATCCCAGTTGAAGAATAACCAGGCAAATAAGGAACTATAACGATCTTTCCTCCCGCAGCCTTGACTTCCGTCCCTCCCACTACTTCTTCCGGTTTCCAGTCTCCACCTTTGACCAGCACATCAGGAAGCAGAGCTGAAATAGGCTTTATCGGAGTTTCCTCAGAAAAGGCTACCAAAAAATCGACCGCTTCCACTGCCTCCAGGACCTCAAGCCTTTCAGTCAAAGCAAAGACAGGCCTTTTAGGCCCTTTAATCTTCCGGATGGAAGAGTCATCATTAACCGCAACGATAAGAACATCCCCTTCCTGCTTAGCTGCTTTAAAAAGATGGATATGACCCATGTGGATGAGATCAAAACATCCATTGGTAAATACTATTTTTTTCCCTTGTGCTTT
>CBFDDY010000113.1:0-7352 GCA_965603705.1 uncultured bacterium
CTGGATTTTATTCATAATAAGTTTAAAGTTCTTTTCCCTGAAGATGTATTTGAATACAGGCCTTTTGATCAGTATTACAGTAATATATTTCAAGATGATGTTGTTTTGAAAAATATGTTGGGATTTTTCTCTGCCCTTGCATTTTTCATTTTTATCATGGGCCTATTAAGCAGAAGAGCTCGCTTTTTTGTTTTGGAAGAACAGAAAAAAAACAGATTTTTGGGGAGGAGTAATCTCTTCTTTTTTGGTTTTATAAAATGGCTTGTGGTTTATCTTTATATCCTGCTGTTTATTGAACCGCATTTGTTCTACTACGGATTCGGAAAGATGATGGAACTGCCGCTCTATTCTTACGGATGGCGGTTCTTTAAGCAGTCAATAACGCATCCGGGCGGGTTGATAGAATTTTTAGGAGGCTTTTTATCACAGCTCTTCTATATAAACTGGGTGGGAGCATTAGTCATTACTGCTGTAGCTTGGGGCTTGAGCATAGTATCACTCAGGTTGATAGATTTGGCAGGCAGTAAAAGCAGCTACCGGATGCTGGGCTATATCCCAGCTCTGTTATTTATAATGAGTTATAATTATTATGACCATGCTTTATTATTGGGCCTTGCTTTGTTGACGGCGCTCTTTTTCTCTGTTTTCTATATCAAATCCCGGCTCAAATCTGTTTCAGCCAGGATATTGTGGTTCTGTATCTTGTTTGTCGTGCTCTACTTTATCGCCGGCGGAGCATGTTTATTTTTTGCTATGCTGGCAGTTATTAATGAGTGTTTTTTCCGCCGGGAGTACATGGCTGCCGTGATTCTGTTTGCGACTGCTGCTATAGCTCCTTACATTGCCGGCACTTTGATCTTTGACTTACACTCTTCTGCCATCTTTTTATCTTTAACTCCATTTTATTCCGGGTGGGCAAATATGGATAGTGCTTTAATTTTACAGAGTATGTTTATTTTTGTGCCTGGACTTATAATAGGTATCATTTTGTTTTCATCAAAAAAAGCCGGCTCTTCTTCCCGGAGAAAGTGGTTGGTTAAAATCCTTCCTTATACAGTTTTGTTGGTATTGTTTATTATCGCTAATCTAATAACTTTCAATAAGAACAAAAAGACATTGTATAAGTTGATCTATTTTTCTCACCTCAACAAATGGGAGCAGGTGCTTGACCAGGCTCAAAAGCTGCCACCTGACACTTATAATCTTTACAATAATTACCAGATAAACCGGGCCCTCTATCATAGTGGCCGCTTGGGAGAAGAGATGTTTTCATTTCCCCAGCATATGGATGCCTTAGCGCTGATCCCGTTCGAGACCGAGCGCTTTCTTATGAGGGATGCAGCTGTGATAGAGGTATCTTTAGAGCTGGGTTCCCTGAATATTGCTGAATATTTAAGCCTTGAGGTTATGGAAGTAGCAGGAAACAGCCCCTTCTTTCTCCGGGACCTGGCTCTGATTAATGTGGTAAAAAAACAGACAGATACAGCCAGGATTTTTCTCAATGCTTTATGCAAGGACTTGATCTTCCGGAAAAAAGCAAAGAGCCTTCTGAGCCGGCTGGATAAAGATCCAGACCTGGAGAATGATCGCCAGGTGCAGTATCTGCGACATGTAATGCTGGAGAAAGATGTCGCTAATATAGATGTAGAGTCCCTCTTGTTGGAATTGCTTGAGAAAAACCGGTATAACCGCATGGCGTTTGAGTATCTTATGGCTTATTACCTTATGGAGCGCAGAGTGGATAAAGTTGCGGAAAATTTTGCCCGCTTGGATGAACTTGGTTACAAAGATATACCTCGGAATTATGAAGAAGCCATCTTGCTGCATTCTTTGGATACAGGCGGAACAATAAAATTATATGGAAAAAAGTTGAGGCCGGAGACTTTGGAAAAATTTCAGGCATTCTCGGAAATTATGTCCTCTTCCGCAGAAATCAGCCGGCAGGCAGCTTCCAGGGAATTGATGCAAAAATTTGGCAGTACTTACTTTTTTTATTATTCATTTGATCTTTCTGGAGTGGCAAAATGAAGGATAGATTCTCTCTGATCAGATCAGCCGGAAAGATATTTTTTTTAGTAATTATTCTAGTTCTGCTTGCTCATTGCCGGGCCGAGCCTGATATTGAACATTCCCTTGAAGCACCCAGAGTTGCTCAGATCAGGCCGGATTATTCCAGCACGGTTATCCCAGTTAATATTGCCCCTTTAAATTTTGCTGTTGAGGAGCCGGGGCGGAAATATTTTGTCCGGGTCAGGTCTGTTGAGGGAAAAAATATTGATATCACGAGTAAATCTTCCTCCATTATTATCCCAGTTAAAAAGTGGCGGAAATTACTGGATATCAATCGAGGCAACAGGTTGTTTTTTGATATATATGTGCTTGAGGAAAATGGCAGCTGGAAGCAGTTTCGGAGCATAACAAATCAAATTGCTGCAGAAGATATTGACAGTAATATTGCCTACCGGAAGATGAAACCCATTTATTATTATTGGAAAAGTATCGGTATCTATCAGCGCAACCTGGAAAATTATGATGAATCTGTTATACTCCATGGTAGATCTTTCGGGAATGGCTGTTTAAACTGCCATACTTTTAATAATAATGATCCGGGGAGGATGTTTATCGGGATCCGCAGTGCGGAATACGGTAATGCTACCCTGCTGGCAGAAAATGGAAAAGTCAGAAAGATCGGGGCAAATTGGGGATACACTTCCTGGCATCCCAGCGGGCGAAATGCGATTTATCCGGTTATGAGCGTCCGTCAGTTCTTTCATGCATCCGGCATGGAGATTCGGGATGTTATCGATTTGGATTCTGTTATGCTCTACTATGATATCGAGGAGGAAGAAGTCAAGACCGATGAAGGGTTTTCCAATATAGAACGTTTAGAAACATATCCAACCTGGACTCCGGACGGCCGTTATCTTTATTTTTGCAGCGCTGCTATTCTCTGGACAGACCGTAACAAAGTGCCTCCGAAAAATTATGACAAGGTCAAATATGATCTCAGGCGCATCACTTATGATGTTGCTACAGATATGTGGGGGGAGCAGGAAACGGTTCTTTCCTCTGAAGAGACCGGCCTGAGTATTTTAGAGCCGCGCATTTCCCCTGACGGACGCTTTTTGTTGTTTTGTATGTCTAAATACGGGTGTTTCCCCATATTTCAACCCAGTAGCGACCTCTATATGATGGACCTTAATACCGGAGAGTACCGCAAGCTTGAGATCAATAGTCAGTTTTCCGAGTCGTGGCACTCCTGGTCCAGTAATAACCGCTGGATAGTTTTCAGCAGTAAGCGCCGTGGAGGTCTTTTTACCCGTCCGTATATAAGCCATGTAGCTGAAGATGGAACAGTTTATAAACCGTTTATCCTTCCCCAGAAAGATCCTTTATTTTACGATTCCTATCTCGAAACATTTAGTGTGCCGGAGTTGATAACAGGACCGGTTACAGTCAGCAGACGGGCCCTCGCACGGGCGGTCCGGTCGCCTGATAAGATCGTAGTGGATACATTCAGTGGAGCTACTCCGAAAGCTCAGAAAAAAGGAGTCCCTGTGCGGGAGTGACTATTTTAAAGTGTAAAATAAAGAACACCTTCAATCTCGACCAGAAGGTCCTTACGGCAGATATCTGAAACCAAGTAAAGGGAAGGGACTTCTCCCAGATAAGCCCGGCAAGTCTCTTTAACATCGGGAATGTCGGCTTCATTCTTGACATATACTCTGATATAAGAGGGCTTACTTCCGGTGATAATGTTTATTCCATGAGCTTTCAGATTGTCTGCCGAGATCAATCTGGAGATGTTTTCAAGAGTGGTCCGGGTTTGATCCCGGGCATTCTTCCCGGCTTTCGTCTTTTGTCCGAGAATGGCAGCTGTTCCGGAGATATAGACCTGACCTGAGTCCTGAGTTGTTAAAACTTTTGCTCTTTCAAACTTTGGCGAGCCCTTTTTTTTATCTTCAAATGCTATTCCTATAAGTGCCTTCTGGGAATATTTATGGGCGTCCACCTGCCTGGGATTTGACATGGGAATGATCCGGTTTGATTTGCAGGGGGAGGCGGCTGTGAAATCGATGACAATACCGCCGGTATTTGTGCCTATGCCGGTTGCTGCCGGATATCCGTTGGGAAAATCAACAGGGCTGTAATATAAAGTTCTGATGTCGTTAAAAAGCTGGTAGTTCTGCATCTTACTTTCCTTGCTGGTCGTGAATCCTATTATATCTTCAATGTAGTTCCACTGGCGTACGATATCAGAAAAAGAAAGGCTCTCTTTTTTTAGTACTCTACGCAAGAGTTCAAAGGCTTTTTTTGATTTGTCTGTATATGCTGTTGTATCATTTCCTGCGGTCAGCCCTGCTCCATATACTTCTTTATAATCGGGATAATCGACTACTGTATAGGGTAGTTTTTCGATTTTTTTGTATTCAATTTTTATATTTTTGGACTCAGGGGAGAGGAGTAAAATTTCTGTAGAAACAAACTTTTTATTTTCCGGGGGCTGGCCGATAATGCTTGTGGGGGGCAGGCTTGGCGAATAGAAATTATTGAGAATGGAGGTAAGCTCTTCTTTTTGCTTATGATAATCCCTATTATCGCTGGCTTTTAGGAATATATTCTGTTTGAGGATATTTTTTAGATTATTTCCCGAGGATTTTACAATATTATTCAGGGTGGAAAGGCAGTCAGATAGCTGGGCGGCTGGAGTCGAGCCGTTTTTTGCAGTTATTCCCAAATACTGTTTTTTCAACTTTTATGAGTCATTTATTTTTTCCCACTTGCAGTTTTTATTCGGGTTTTTTCCTAATACTATCTAAGAAGTGGGAGTAATTGTCTTTCTCTTTTGTCTTCCGCACTGCAATGGCTGGGCCGGGGTGCTCATTTAAAAGGCCGGTAATCATATAGGGAATGATATAACCCCATTCCTTTTCTTTTCGCAGAGGCACAATATAATCTTCGATAACTTTAAGAACAGGCATAAGGTCATATCCGGAGTTTTTGAAATAACCGAGAAGCAATTCCAGGCAGCAGTTTCCGCAGCCGCGGCCGATTCCGGTAAGGGTCCCGTCAAAAAAAGTAGCACCATTTCTAAACCCGGTTATGGTATTGCAGAAAGCCATCTGCAGGTTGTTATGACAGTGTATCCCGATATTTTTTCCCGGAAGGTGCTTTTTAAATAGCATAGTCAGATGTTTGACCTGTTGGTCATAAAGAGCGCCGAAACTGTCTACGATATATACGGTGCCTACCGGGCTGGCAGCAAGTTTTTCAAGGCATGGTATCAGGGTAGAGTCTGTTTCTTTGGATATTGCCATGATATTTGCAGTAGTCTCGTATCCCAGGCTGTGGGCTTTATTGACCATGTTTAAGGCTAGGTCGATGTCTTTTACATAAGTTGCTGTGCGTATCATGTCGAAAGGGCTTTTATCCGCTGGGAAAAACTGCTGTTCTTTAATCCGGTGGGCATCTACCATAAAACTCAATTTTATGTCAGATTCAATCCCGTCAATGACTTCTCTTGCCTTTTCGTCATCACAGTATTTCCAGGCTCCGTATTCAGATGGAGCATACATCTCCTTACTGCTGCGGTATCCCATTTCCATATACTCGATTTTGCTTTTAGATAGAGATCTGTACACTGCTCGGACCAGGTCATCGCTGAAGCGATGGTCATTGATCAAGCCGCCGTCCCGAATAGAACAATCAAGGACCGTAATTTTATCTTTATTCATAGTATTACCTTTCATTAAATAGGAAGAAATATTTTTTTAACTAGTTTTCTATTATTTATTTAATATAACCCAACAGTATATATCACCTCTTTGACTTATGTCAATTTTCAGTGTTTAGAGTTGACCTATGAGGCTAAAATCCGCCAGTACTACTGCTGTGACTGCTTCGATTATAACCGGTAGCCTTAAAGCTATACAGGCATCGTGGCGTCCCTGCACAGAGATTGTCTCTTGTTTGCCGGTTATGAGATTTACAGTCTCCTGTTCTTTTTTAATGCTGGAAGGAGGTTTGACCGCTACCCTGAATACCATCTCATTGCTGTTTGTAATTCCGCCATTTATACCCCCGCTGTGGTTGGTCTCTGTCTTGCCGTTTTTATCTAAGATTATGTCATTGCATTCGCTGCCTGTCATACGGCTGCAGGCAAATCCTGAGCCGAATTCGATGCCTTTGATTCCCGGCACAGCAAAGGCCAGATGGCTAATCTGGGATTCAACTGAATCAAAAAAGGGTTCTCCCAATCCGGCCGGAAGCCCGGTAGTGCGGCACTCAACTATGCCTCCGATAGAGTCATCTTTTTGAAGAGCTGAGTTTACTGCTTTTTCTATATCACGGCTGCCGCCGACTTCTGTTACTATAGCGCAGACAGTTGCCGGGGAGACCAGCTTTTTAGCGACCACTCCGGCTGCTACCAGGGGCGCTGTGAGCCTGCCTGAAAAATGGCCGCTTCCCCTGTAGTCATTAAAGCCTCTATATTTTTGGTGGGCGACAAGGTCAGTATGTCCGGGGCGGGGGAGACCTTTTGCGGCATCATAGTCCTCAGAGTGCACATCTTGATTTTCAAAAATGATCGTAAGGGGCGCGCCTGTTGTCTTGTTATTAAAAATGCCTGAGATGACCTTGGGGATATCCGGTTCCCGCCGTAGGGTTGTGCCTTTTGCTTTTGCCTGCCTCCGTTTCAAGTCCAAGGTAAAATCTTTTTCAGAAATAGGCACTCCGGCAGGGCATCCGTCAATCGTAATGCCGATATTTTTTCCATGGGATTCGCCGAATAAGCTTATGCGGAAAAATCTTCCAAAGGAATTCATCTGACTTTTCCTCCAATAGATCTTAAATCATTATAAAATCCGGGATATGATTTGGAAACAACCTGCCAATTATCTATCTTAACACCCTGCCGGGAAAAAAGCCCGGCAATAGCGCCTGCCATAGCTATTCTGTGGTCATTGTGTGAATTAATTATCCCGCCTTTGATTTTTTTACCATTTATTTTCATTCGGTCTCCATCAAGGCTGATATCAGCTCCGATTTTTGAAAATTCTGATACTAGAGTTTCCGCTCTGTTACTTTCTTTATGCTTTAATCTGCCCACACCAGCTATAACACTGCGGCCTTTACAGCAACAGGCTAGAGCTGTAAGGGGAGGGAAAAGGTCAGGGCATTCTGTAGCATCGAAATTAAAGGCGTCCAGGCGCTTATGTTTTACTTCCACAGTGTTATGTGATGTCGATATCTCTGCTCCTGCTGATTCCAGAACACCCAATATATTTTTATCAGCTTGAAGGGAGTCAGGATAAAGGTTTTTAATTTTTATCCTTCCCTTTACAGCGCCTGCT
>CBFDDY010000114.1:0-7220 GCA_965603705.1 uncultured bacterium
TTGCGCGAGAGCTCACAGCAGAGGAAAAGGCGGATTCCTATACCCGGAACCTGAAGGCCATTATAAAAGGGGCGACCGTTTACCGGTCGAACGACAAGGGCGAAAGCTGGACTCAGGTCAGCGGTTTGTCTGAAAAACTACTGCAGTACATGATGCGCCATTCCGGTACCTTCGGCTGGGTATTCGGCCAGATCCGGGTTGATCCTAATGACCCGGAAACAAGCTATATCATGGGCGTTCCTCTTAGCGTTTCCAATGATGGTGGCAAAACCTATAAGCGGCTGAGCGGCATGCATGGTGACCATCACGGCATGTGGATCGATCCTGATAATTCCAATTACATCATTAATGTTAATGACGGCGGAATCGTCATATCCTATGATAAAGGAAAAACCTGGCGGCAGTTCTTGAACAACTTACCTGTTTGTCAGTTTTTTAATGTCTCCTTTGACCTGGACACTCCCTTCCGTGTCTATGGTTCCATGCAGGATCACGGTAGTTTCAGGGGAGTTATAACCAGAAGAGGCAGTGGCTTCGCTGCGGTCGAATGGGAAAGAGCCCCAGGTGGAGAAGGCTCCACTCATGCTATTGATCCCCGGAATCCCGAGCTCGTCTATTCCGCCGGATTTTACGGCCACATCACACGTGCCGATCTCAGCAAGCCGAGCCAGTCACAGTCAAAGAATATATTTCCTCCTGAGGAAAAAGGCTTGGAGTATCTGCGCGGCCAATGGTTGGCGCCTATTATTCTCTCTCCCCATCATCCGGACACCGTATATCTTGGACTCCAGTATCTCTACCGCTCGCGGTTCCAGGGAGATGTCTGGGAAAGGATCAGCCCTAATATGAGCTATAACATCAAAGAGGAATTGGGCGATATCCCCTATCAAACCGTCTTCACTGTCTCCGAATCTCCCCAAAACGCCAACCTCATCTACTGCGGCACAGACGATGGCAAGGTCCATATCACCAAGGATGGTGGCAAATCATGGAAAGAAATCATGAAAGGCCTGCCCTTTCGCAAATGGGTCAGTCGGATCGCCGCTTCCCGTTATGCTCAGAGCACGGTGTACATGACCCAAAACGGCAAGCGGGATGATGACTTTGCCCCTTATATCTGGAAATCAACCGATTTTGGTGAGACCTGGCAAAGTATTGCCGGCAATATCAAACTCGGACCGGTTAATGTCATTGTTGAGGATCCGATCAACCGGAATATTTTGTATGTCGGAACCGATGTTGGGGTATATGTCACCAAAGACGGCGGCAAGAAATGGGATGTGCTGGGCGGCAACCTGCCCACGGCCTATGTTCAGGATCTGGTCATCCATCCAAAGGAAAATGTCATTGTAATCGCCACGCACGGCCGTGGCATGTGGGCTTTGGATGCCAAAGCAGTCAATGGAGGACCCCGCGTCCGTCGCCGATACTAGACTATGAAAGGAGCCTATTAAAGGGACATCATCCTTAATTGTTTTGCCATCCTCATATCAGCTTGGGGGCAGTCGCTTTAAAGAAAAGGGACTGTCTCCCAGGCTATGGTCAACTCCAGTTATGAAAAACTCAAAATTGCAACTTTCAATATTGCCTAATAAGTTAGCTGTTTGTCGTCTGGATAAGAATGCTCAGATTCCTTCTTGGGCGATGATGAGTGAATTTTCTTCGATCACGAGAACGGGCGATGAACTTTCGATTGTTTGCATTGAAAATCATGTTCCCTCTAATATCAAAGCAGAAAAGGGATGGAGAGCTTTTAAGGTTGAAGGCCCCTTAGATTTTTCTCTTACAGGGATTCTTGTTTCATTGGCGGATCCATTAGCGCGAGCTAGAATTAGTATATTTGCAATATCAACTTACGATACCGATTATATTCTAGTTAAAGAAGAGGATATTAAAAAAGCAGCAGATGTTTTAAGGGTATTTTGTAAAATTAAGAGTAAATGAGAAGCAGTTTTTACTTGTTTCCTCAATTTTCAAATAAGGGTTGAGATTTAATCTTAGATGTTTATAAGTTTCGATAGGTTAATCCGGTCATTGGATTTATGAGTTGATAGTAAGAGACACTGACAAAACAATATCCCTGACAAACAAAGTATTAATTTTCTATTCATGATAATACCTCCAAGATATTTTCTTACTGTTCATTATTTAAAGGATTCTTCCCATATTTAGGTGCTAAGCATTCCATTATAATTCTCAGGTTATCTTGGTAGATAAAATGAGGGTCTGAAGATTTATTAAGTAATGCAGTCATGGATGTCCCATAAAAAATAGATATGACAAGGTTAGTTGCTGTATCTGTATTATATAATGGGTTAATATGCCCCGAATCAAAGGCCTGTTGAATAAAAATCCGAAGCATCTTCTGTAGAGGGAGGATATTAATTGACTCAAGATTTTCTTTAGCCGGATATAGTAATTTCCTCTCTTCAATGGATAAATCAAATTTCATTGGCGGATCTTTCAAGTTAAGAGTGGTCATATGAAGGTTTTTATTGAGATCGGTATCATATAACTCTTGACCGGTGATATTGAAGGTGATCTATCGTTAATTCCTATCGTAAGGAAGCTGGAAGCTTTAATAGGATCTTGATATTCAGATGGCTGCCTGTCAGCAGAACGAGTCCGTATTCCCCATTATAATCTTTAAATGAGAAGCAGTTTTTACTTGTTTCCTCAAGTTCCAAATAAGGGTCAAGATTTGATATTAGCTGTTTATAAGTTTCCCTGGCTGTTTCTTTATCCGGGTAGGGAATCAGGATGTGGGTATATGTATCGTTTTGGTTGTTTTGATAATCTGCGACAGCCCCGAAAATTTTGCCGCCCAGGTTGAGGATATCTCCCTGGCCAAAAGTGAATATCGCCTGCAAGGCAAAAGGCCCTCTGATTATTTTTTCCGAGCCTCTGATCAAGCCTTTTTCCGGCAAAATGGCCAGAACAGTCTCTGTGTTTATCTCAGAGATGGAATTTAATACTGTCTGCAATACTTTTACCATTACCGGTATTAAGGCCTTATTGCCTTTAAAGTTGTTGACCAGGATAAAATAGTTGTTTTTTACAACCGCACATTGATGGATGTCAAAAGAATTCCGGGCTGCAATTTCAGGCAGGGGAGTTTCTTCCCCGCATTTCATAAGATAAATACCCAGGGCTGCTTCAGGGTTTTCCATTTTATATAGGTCGATTCCGATCTCCTGCTCTGCTTTCCTGTAATTCTGGACGAGAAGCTCTTTAAAACCGAATTCAAGAAATAATTCTGAGCCACCATTAATGTAATTAAAGAGATTTTCAGGAATAAAACGAGTTATCTTTTCCTCTTTTTTCCACTCCGGGAGAAAGCCGTCTGCCGGGAGGCATACCTGCCGGGCCGAAATATGAAGGGGAAAGGCCAGGCATAGAATAAATACAGCTATGTTTTTGGTTTTTATCATTTTTCCCGGCAGAAAATTTTATCCTTTAATGTGCTTGATTTTCTGAGGATCAGCGATTCCCAGCCCATATTTTTCCCCGGTGTGGAGGTATTCTGTATATTTGGGATGCAGGTTAGTTTTTGCATCCATAGCTTTTCTCTTTTCTACGATCAGGTTGTGGCAGGTCATATCCAGGGCAAAAGGGTCTGTGGCAAAAAACAGACGGTTATACAGGTAACAGAATTTAGCAGCCGCCCCAGGCCCCCCGTCATACTGGGCGCGAAGCCCGTCTGTTATGTTGAGCACAAGTTTGTCACGAATGACTGGGAAAGCATGAACTTCTGTACAGACATTGAAAAATAATGGTTTATGGAGCCGGTTAGTGTTGCAGATAGCGCCATAGCCGATATTTTTTGTGGCCATGGATATACCAGAGCCTGTATTTTTAAAAACCGGAATATTGATGATCTTAGTCAGTTTTTGGGTGAGGAGTTTTCCGAAATATGAGTATTTACCACTGAAGACATGTTGATTGAGATAGGCCTTGTCTTTGGGCCCTTCTACATCAGCCCAATAGAAACAGTTTTTATCAAAGTTTTTTTCACTGACATGGTGGCCGGATTTGTCCAGCCAGTCGCTGTCGTCCTGCTTTTTCCCAGCTGCTGCGGCTTCATCCATGGTCTGCAGTCCTTCTATCCCGATCCCGGGATAACGCTCCGGAGTAAACCCTGCGTCTGCCAGCATGTAGTCAAACCTGTCCCAGATGATTATGTTTTTACGTTTAAGGCCGCATTTAAGCAGCCAGTCGATGATCGAGTCCACTACTTCCAGTCTGGTGCTTATAAGCCCTGGTCCGACCGGATTTACTTTGATCCCGACTATATCGCTTTTTTTAAAAAACAGGGAAAAACTTTCTGTCATGTTCTTTCCGGTTAAACGGGTAATTCCCTTTTTGACCATGGCATCGATTACTTCCGGGGCCGGCTTGTCTTCAGTCATAGCTTTCGGATCGTGGATTTCTATGACCCGGCCGGGAAATGGGCCCGGTAAAGAGGTTTTAGTCCTGGCAACTGATAAAACATCCTTTATGTTGGTCTTTGGTTGATTTTCTTGAGAAGCGAGCCCATTTTCAGAGCTCCAGACCGGCGGTGTGCCCAGAAGCAAACCCACTCCGACCACAGAACCGAGTCCACCGCTGAGTTTCAAGAATTCTCTCCGGTTGACTTCGTCTTTAATTTCCAGGGAACGATAACCTTTATTTTTCATTTATTGTCTCCTTGCGGCCTTGTTTCATTGGCAAGATTATACTGACATAAGGACATGCTGTAAATGAATAATTCAGGTTAGCGAAGAAATTACTTGACAAGGGGGGCGATCAGGGGTATTCTATAAAAGGTGAACAAAATGGTAAACAAACTGAGAACCGAATTGACTGCAAGGCAAAAAAAGGTTTTAGAGGCGCTCGGACATTTCATTTTTGCCCATGGATATTCCCCAACCATCCGGAAACTTGGAAAAATCCTCCACATTGCCAGCCCTTCGGCTGTTTATAAACATATTCTCAGCCTGGAGAAAAAAGGATATGTGACCAGGAAGGACGGGGAAATCAAACTCATGGGCAGGCTTGGTTCCGGAGAAGCCCGGGTCAAAGTGCCTCTGCTCGGATTTGTCCCGGCCGGCTATCCCAGAGAGGTGTTTGATACTTCCGGGGATGCGGTTGATGTTCCGGAATGGATGGTGGGGCGTAAAAGAGGCAATGTGTTTTGCGTGCAGGTAGAAGGCAAGAGCATGGTGGATGCTTATATCGATGACGGCGACAGGGTTCTGTTGGAGCGGACTTCCTCCGCAAATTCCGGGGAGATGGTGGTGGCTTTTTTAGATGATGGCTCTATCACCTTAAAAAGGCTGAAGCTGGATAATGGAAATATATCCCTTGTTCCGGAAAACCCCGAATTTGAACCGATAGCAGTCAAAAAGCTGCGGGTACTGGGGCGGGTCATCGGCGTGTTACGGAAATATTAACCAATGAAATATATCATCCACATCGACATTGATGCCTTTTTTGCGGCAGTTGAAGAACTGCTCGACCCTTATCTTAAGGATAAGCCTGTCATTGTCGGCGGGCTTCCTCATGAGAGGGGAGTGGCCTCAACCGCTTCCTATGCGGCCAGGAAGTACGGAGTCCATTCAGGGATGTCGCTGCAAAAGGCTTATCAGCTGTGCCCGCAGGGCGTGTTTGTAAGGGGTAACTACCAGCTCTATGCGTCCTTTTCCCGCAGTTTTATCCGCATTCTCTCGCAGTATACCCCGGATGTGGAGGTAGCGTCTTTGGATGAGGCCTATCTGGATCTGACTCGCTGCCGGCCGCTGTATGCTTCTTTTTCCCGGACAGCCCGGGCGATAAAAGAGACGGTGGAAAAGGAGCTGGGCCTAGCGGTGTCAGTGGGGGTGGGCCCGAATAAAGTGTTAGCCAAGCTGGCAACCAACCGGGCTAAGCCGGGAGGCTTGTATGAAATCCGTCCCGGCAAAGAGGACGAATTCCTGAAAGACCTGAGTATCGAGCTGCTGCCCGGAATCGGCCCTAAGGCGCAGGCTGTGTTCCGCTTGCTTAATGTCAGCAAGATCGGTGATTTGTGGGGACTGCCACGGGCGGCTTTGCGGTCGCTTTTTGGCTTAAACGGTGAGAAGATCTACCTGCAGTCGCGGGGCATTGACAACCGGCCCCTGGCTGCAGCCTCTCTTCCGAAGTCTTTATCCCGGGAAACTACCTTTTTGCAAGACCTCTGGGACCGCCGTCTTCTCCTGGCTCATCTTGCCTATCTCTCCGATAGGCTCGCTCTGGCTTTACGTAAAAAGCGTCTTTTCGCCCATATTATCGAAGTCAAGGTCAGGTATTCAGATTTTAAAACCGAAACCCGGCGGCGGCTCCTTGTCACGCCTCGTCAGGATATGGGAGAGATCTTCCGCATCGCCAGGGAGCTGTTCCTTGAGCTTTTTTCCGGCTCACGCTTATCTCTCCGCCTGGTGGGGGTGAAATCCTCTGACCTGGTCAGGGGCCGATCCTTTTCTTTGTTTGAGCCTTATTCTAAGCAGCAGGAATTATTGGGTTATGCGGTGGATCAGGTGAGGGAGAGATACGGTTTCGGCTCCCTGCTTACGGCCAGGGAAAAGATGCTGCAGGATGTCTACAATTTTGAAAAGGACCGGGGTTTTATCCTTAAGACTGCCTCTTTAACTAAATAAAGCAGAAACACCAGGAACTTCAGGAAAAGCGGGAAAACAAATAGGCTCAGGGCACAGTCGTCAGCATGATTTTAACAATGAAGCAATGAAATATATTCCTTTGCGAGTTCATTCCGTTTACAGTAAAGGCAGAGGAGGGGCTGTTCTTGAAGAGCTGGCTTCCTGGGCCTTAGGGAAAAAGCTGCCGGCCGCTGCTCTCTCCGATATTGAAAATCTCTACGCCTGGGGCCGCTGGAATCGGGTGGCCCGGGAAACCGGGCTTACTCCTCTTTTCGGATGTGAAATTGAGGTAAAGAAGCAGCGATTTTTGTTTATTGTTAAAAACCGGGAGGGTTACTGGAATCTAATGGAGATCCTCAACCGGAAAAAGATAGACAAGAGCGAAGGCCTCGTAGTTATTTTTATTCCCCGCCGGGGAGACCAGCAGTTTCCGCAAGATATCAGCGCGGCTGCAGGAGAGGATTTTTACCTGGGTGCTGATTTTTATAATTTTTTAACCACTCGTGCCTGGGCTGAAGAATACGGCCTGCAGGTTGTATGGGCAAATCCTCTTAAGTTTGTTAAAAA
>CBFDDY010000115.1:0-7211 GCA_965603705.1 uncultured bacterium
CAAGCACAGCTATAAGAGCGCTATACCTGTGTACCTCAAATAGATCTATTTGAACCTTTAAAGAAAATAGCGGCAGCATCATAACCAGAGATGTAGCTATAAGTAAAAAACCTGCCACAATAAACAGCCAGAAATATATCCTGCTCCGGGTAGAACTAGAATTTTTTTCTATCTTCTCTTCTTCAGGAGAAAAAACATAAGAGCGGGCCCTTAAAACCAAAGCAAGAGCCAGGCTTACGGCAAAAACACCCCCAGCGCAGACATGCAGCATTAAGGGAAATCCATACAAGCGCCTTGGGAACAATAAAGCAAAAAGAAATCCGCTGGCTGCTAAATAAAAAAAACTACAGCATAAGCAGATAAAAATCCATCTTATATTTCCAGGGTAAGGATGTACTATCCATTTCTTCCATAAATCGCGGCAGCGCTTAGACCACGAAGTCTTAAAAAGGCTAAGAGTAGATTTAAAAAACCAGGGGAAATAGGCCTTTAAAGAAAAATCAGGCGAATCCTTCTCCGTCTTAACTTCCAGGCTGTGGAAGTTATGTAAGGAAAGCGCAAATATCAAACCTAGAAAAGAAATTAAAGTAATTGCAGTAAATATCAAGAAATATCTCCTATCTAACCTGAACTATTCATAAAAAATGTCGATATGTATGATACCTCTTTTTAAATCAATATTTTACATTGATCCCTAAGATATAACAATTAACTATTTTGTATTCAATATAATTTATATTTGTAATCGACATTTTTTACTCTACGAGCGAGCCGATCTTACCACATCTACTTTGTTGCAGCGGATTTGCGGTGAAGGACCACAGCTTCATCCCCTGCGCCTCGTATCTGCGGCAACCTCGACTCGTGAATAACTCAGGGTAAAAGCCCCGCTAATCTTCCAACTGCCCTCACACCAACAAAAAGCAGCAAAACAGTGATAATCAAACCAGCAATAAAGAGGACAATTTTTAACAGGGTGCGGACAGTAAAAGAAAGACCGAACAATTTCTGATAAGGCGTATCCAATTCCATGAAAGAGTTTCCGGTACGGGAGGCAACTTGTTTGGTTTGAAGCGGGCCTGCTCCCTGCACCCGGTTGAAAAAGAAATCGGACCCGATCGAATGGCAGTCTTGACATCCATTTATTCCCAATGACTGCTGAGCGGGGCGGACCTGATGGGCCAGAGGCCAAACAACAGGCTCCGCAGCAGCATTGTTTTCGGATTTAAGCCCTTCTTCCTCATCAAGCAGAAACATCCTGCCGCCTGAAATATAGAAATATTCTTTCTGGACACCGGATGCCTGCCCTCCTTCGCCTGCCCTCAAATCTTTAAGAATAAGGCGGACCTGTTCTTCAGTCAAAGTCTGCTCGTATCCTGCCGTAGCAACCACTGTTCGTAAAGCAAATTCTGGTACCAGGGGATAAATTTCCTTATCATCAAACCAATGCAGATTGGGATGTTCTAGGGCTTTTCCCTGCCATTCTTTTTTCTCTAAATAGCCCTCCCGGATAAAATATAAAACATTTTTATTAAGCACAACGGGTTTGCCAGGTGTACCCTCCAGAGTACCCAGAGCAACAAGCGTATTCTGGATCAGGGTTTCAAGGTCAATATCAGGTTCCTCAGCATCAGGGTCAAAGTCCGGGATCAATGGATATATTTTACTGTCCTTCTCAACCACCCACAATTGATCCGGCCTGGTCTTTTCCCCCGAATATAAAGAAACTTCCAGGCCTCCATCAATATTAAGCTTATAGAGTTTCCCTTCTCTGGCCATAACCGGAACTCCATCTATATCAGATATTTGGGAAAAAGCGGCAAGGATACGGGTTATCTTCTTTTCAACGTCAAGTATCTCCCCGGCTGCAGCTTGAACTTCAGCAGGCTTAAGCGGCTTGATGTTTTCCCCTGCCTTTTCCCCCCAGAAAGCCGGCCACATAAGCCGGTTAGGAGATAGTTTCCCTCCCGAATCTCTGACATATACAGGTTCTACTATATGCGGAAGTTCTGTCATCCATTGGGCAATACCATAAATCCCCAGACGATTGGCCCGTGATGTTCTGATCCTTACAGGCTCTTTTTTTTGTACCGGACCTGAATGACAAACAGTACAGGAAAGTCTCTCAAAATGGACTGCCGGCAGGCCTTTATGTAAAGGATAGGGCGCCCCCAAGCGTCCGGCAGCCTCTCCTCCCCGCTGGGAAAGGTCATTGCCGATATGGCATCCTTGGCATGTAAATTCAACGATTCCGGGCTTATGTAATTCTTCAGCTTCTCCCTCATACCCCCGGATCATTGTATGACTCAGGTCATTCCTATGGCAGCTGACACATTTAATACCGGCGGAAGAATGAATATCCCCCTCTGCTTCAAACTGTTTCATTCCAGTCTGAGATACAGAGTGGCAAACCAGGCAGCGCTCATCTTCCGGTTTATAAGCGATGTCAAAAAACACATTATGATCACTGTCAAAACGGCTGCGGTCATAGCGTACAGAGGGAACAACCGCATATTCGCTATCATCAGGATTGGGGCCGTCAATTATATCCCAGGTAGGAGGCAGGCGAAAGGCCATCCCGCCAACCTGGCCCAGGCCGGAGGCAGCCGTTGCAGCCCAGCGGAAATTCTGGCGCAGAACTTGTACAGCCCATTCGCTGTGACTCTGCAGCCTTGAAGCACTGTGGCATCCCATACAGTTTATCTCAAGCTTCCCTGACACGTTCCAGCGGGACTCAGGGCTCATATTCTCAAGATCCGGTTCAGTCACACTTCCCCCGGTCATATGCCGGCCAAAAAGAAGAGTAAAATCCCAAAAGCTAAGACCCAGATCTTGCGGGTTCCAAACACCCGGCCATTTACGGTAAGAAACAGGGAGTACAGTACCGGTTTCAGGATCCATCCAGATCCAAGGCTCTCCGGGACGGCCCGGTTGGTCAGCCGAAACCGAATTAAAATGCAGACCCTGCTTGATATCCTTATAATCATGGCAGGGAGCACAAGTGAAGCGCGCAGAATAAGGTAAGGGATAGGATTCAGTGGGGATTATCTGCTCATCAAGTTCATCTTTTAAGGGAATTATATGGACCGGGCTTGTCCGGTTTCCATCCCAATCATTTTTTGTCTGAATATAATCTGCCCCCAGGAATCCGGAAATTCCTACCCCTATTATAATAAAAAGAATAATAATTTTATCAGGCTTCATGCTTTGAACTGCTCCGGACTGAATTTTAATAAGCGCTTTAATCTTACTGCTTCATTTACTTTAAGCACTACTACTGCAGATTCATATCCGATTTCTGCCGGGCAATTTAAAGGAATGCCAATTCTTACAGCAGAAAAAAAGTTTTCCAGATGAGGCTGGTGCGCAGGCTTTGCCAGTTCTACCGGAAAAGGCCAACGGCCGGCTTCTTCTGTGACCCGGACATCAAGGAAAATATTTTTAGTATCGACTTTTTGAATGGGAGACGTCTCTGATTTAAGCAAACCTTCCTTTACCAAAGAATCCCATTCCGGGGCGTGCGCTTCCCGCATAGCCCAATTGCCTTTCTGGGGCACTTCGGACGTAACTATCGAACCGTTCTCTCCCATAAATGTCTCATAAAAACCCCCATGCTTGGTTGTAGTCTGAACCTGGTAAAAAGCACGTGCCTTTCCCTCGGGAGTATTGAACTCAAATATGGCCATTACATTGTCAAACCATTCCCGGTTTTTATAATAATCCACCCCTCCGCTGGCTATTACAGTACTGGGATTTACTCCAAAAACCCAGGGGAAAAGGTCTATCTGGTGTGAACCCAGGTCAACGATCGGCCCTCCGCCATACTTTTTAAACCAGCGCCAATTGCGAAACTCTGTCATGGAGCGGTATCCGAATTTTTCCAGCTTGCTCTGCGTAATAGTATATTTTTTCGGCCAGCCAAGCATATCTCCCTTAGCCCGATTCCATTGAGCATAAGCCTGAGAAAGCCGGCCTAAAAGCTTTTTCTCCCCTAATAAGCGGTCTATAGCATGGATATACCTGGGATTGCTGCGGCGCTGGTGCCCGATCTGCAGCAGTTTTCCAGTGCGTTCTGCTGTCTTTACCATAGTCTTCGCTTTTGCCAGAGAATTTGACATCTCTTTTTCACAGTAGACATGGAGGCCCGCTTCCATACAAGCATTGGCGTGTTCAGCATGCACCCAGTCAGGAGAAGCAACAATAACTGCATCCAGGGATTTCTCTTTAGCCAACAGTTCCCGGTAGTCTTCGTATACATTGACAATATGTCCGTATTTTTTAAGATACCGGCTGCCGTAGCGCTGGCTGTACTCCCAGATATCACACAGAGCAGTAATCCTGATACCCTGGAGCCGCAGGCATGATTCAATAAGGACCCGGCCCTGGGCTCCTACTCCGATAAAAGCAATATTAAGGTCTCCATCCTTTGCTGCATTCTCTTTTTTTTGGCTAAAAGACGCTCCCGCTAAAGTCCTCCCTGCCAGGGCAACCCCCAGCCCGGCTGAAGCTGATGATCTTAAAAAATCCCGGCGGGATAGCTTCTTTCTCTTTTTGGTATTATTAGTTTTATCAGGCATCTTTATCCTTCCCTATGAATAATCAAAGTTTCAACCTGAACTATTCATAAAAAAATGGCGATATATATAATATAAAGTAAAATGCAAATTGTAAATTGTTAGAACAAATATTAGACACGGATTTACGCGGATAGATGAGGAAAAGACTGAGAAGCTTTCACCACAAAAAAGATTATTACTTTTCATTTAACCATAAACTTTTAAACATAGTTAGTTCACCTTACTTCGCGCAGCGAAGTGATATCAGGTTGATTTTTTTTTGCCGATTCATTGACAAAAAAAATCAACATCATGTTTTTATCTGTGTCTTATCCGTGTAAATCTGTGTCTAATGTGCTTTTCCCACCATTTACAGCTTTATTCTTTGGTTTTCCAATTTACCATTTACTATTCACTGCTTTTTCTATTCCTTCATGTCTTTGTCAAACGCTATATCTGAAGGAGAAAAATTAATGGACTTTACATATTCGACCGATTCCTGAGCTCCGAACTCCCGGTCCATCCCGTTATCTTCCCACTCAACAGAAAGCGGACCTTTATATCCGATATCATTCAGCTCCCTGATGATCTCTTCAAAATCGACATCACCATGACCTAGAGACCTGAAATTCCATCCCCTGCGCAGGTCTCCAAAGGGAAGATGAGAGCCCAGTATCCCGGCTTTCCCATCCAGGATAACAGCTGCATCTTTCAGGTGCACATGATATATCCTGTCTTTAAATTCCCGGATAAACAAATGCGGTTCCATACCCTGCCATAACAGGTGGCTGGGATCAAAGTTTAAACCCAGAGTCGCACGCTTCTTGAATTTTTCCAGAAGCCGTTTCGCCGTATAAAGATCAAAAGCGATCTCTGTTGGATGTACTTCAAGACCGAATTTAATCCCGCAGCGGTCGAATTCATCAAAGATGGGAGTCCATAGCTTATATATTTTTTCAAAGCCTGCTTCCACCATATCCTCACTGGTAGGAGGAAAAGAATACCAGAATTTCCAAATAGGTGAACCCATAAATCCTGTTACTACATAACATCCCATGTTTTTTGCAGCCTTAGCTGTGGCTTTCATCTCTTCGACTGCCCAGGCACGCAGCTCTTCTGGTTTTCCTTTGACTTTCTCCGGTGCGAATCCATCCAGCCTTTCATCATACCGGTCTCCTACACACTGACCGGCAAGATGGGCCCCCAGAGCCCAACATTTTAGGTTATATTTTTTAAGTATCTCTTTTTTCTTTTCCACATATGCAGGGTCCTGGGCAGCTTTCCGTACCTCCATATGGTCTCCCCAGCAGGCTATTTCTAAGCCATCATAGCCCCAACTGCTTGCCTTTCGGCAGATCTCTTCAAAAGGCAGATCAGCCCATTGTCCGGTAAATATAGTAATAGGTTTGTTCAATTCATCCTCCTTTTAGTCTCATTTAAGTTAAAGGGACGGTTCTCTC
Organism: uncultured bacterium; assembly: GCA_965603705.1. Lineage (GTDB taxonomy): Bacteria > Acidobacteriota > Aminicenantia > Aminicenantales > Aminicenantaceae > JAUVXM01. The sequence goes on from CBFDDY010000115.1 coordinate 6,017, forward strand.
TATCGAAAAAAGAGAACCATCCTCATTTGTTAACCTGGATTATTCACGAGTCGAGTTTGCCGTAGATACAAGGCGCAGGGGATGAAGCTGTGGTCCTTCACCGCGAATCCGCTGCAACAAAGTAGATGCGGTAAGATCGACTCGCCTAACAGGTAAAAAATGTCGATTATTAATATAAATTACACTGAAAATAAAATGGGAAATTGAATCCATATAGGAGTCCATGTAACATACTGATTTAACAATTCTTATCATACATATCGACATTTTTTATGAATATTCAGGTTAAAGCCAGATTGCTCCTTTTTTAGAACTCTCAACACACCTTTCAATATATTTTACTCCCTGGATCCCAGCCTCTAACCCAGGAAAATCAAGGTCGTCTTCAGATAGTGTTTCACCGGATATCTTTTTGGCAAGGGTTGGGATAAAAGTCGAATAGAGATTGGCAAAAGCCTCAAAATATCCTTCCGGATGACCTGATGGGATACGCGAGTATTTCTGGGCATGGGGATAAAATTCATCACGTCCCCGAGAAACAATCTCAGTCGGTTTGTTGAGGTAAGAAATTTTTAAGTAATTAGGCTTTTCCTGACACCAGTCCAAAGAGGCTTTTGTGCCGAATATCCTGACCCTGAAGCCATTATCATGTCCAATGGCGATCTGCGAGCTCCAATACAATCCTTTTGCGCCATTGTCATACTCAAGCATAATGGAAGCATTATCATCCAGGTTCCGTTCTTCTATAATCGTATCCAGTCTGGCACAGAGGGATTTGATCTTTAAACCGGTTATATAAGATACCATATTTTCTATATGGCTTCCGATATCACCGACACAATTGGATATTCCCGCCCGTTTTGGGTCAGTCCTCCAAGCAGACTGTTTCTGTCCGGTTTTTTCAAGCCGGGTAGCCAACCACTCCTGGGGATATTCGGCATTAACAAAACGTATGTCCCCTAGGTCTCCATGGGCTACCATAGCCCGCATATGTTTGGCAACAGGATACCCAGTATAGGCATAAGTCACACAAAAAAGCAGGTCTTTTTCTGCAGCCAAGCGGCCAAGTTTTTCTGCTTCCCCGCTGTCTGTAGTAAGGGGTTTCTCGCAGACAATATGAAAGCCGCACTCAAGCGCCATCTTAGTTATGGGAAAATGCGTATTATTGGGAGTAGCAATAATAATAAAATCAGCG
>CBFDDY010000116.1:0-7122 GCA_965603705.1 uncultured bacterium
TCACTTCGCGAAGTAAAAAGAAACAAAGGTTTACTTTTGGGCCTCGCCCAAAACTGAAAAGTGCTTTTTTTTTTTTGGATGCAAGCCAAAAAAGAAAAAGCTTCTTATTCTTATCCGCGAAGATCCGTGTCTAATGTTTTATTTTTGATTTTTACAGAGTAAATACTGGTAATATTTGGCTCAGCCATTGTCGTCCCATAGATATAATCAGCTACTTCCATGGTCTTATAATTATGAGTAATAATGATGAACTGCGTCTGGTCTTTTATTTTCCTCATCAGATTTAGAAATCTGATTAAGTTTGCTTCATCCAGGGCAGCATCGACTTCATCTAATATACAGAATGGAGCCGGTTTATAGCGGAACAGAGCGAAAAAGAATGCCAGGCTGGTCAGGCTTTTCTCACCACCTGAAAGGAGAGTAAGGCTCTGTACTTTTTTTCCGGGGGGCTGGGCAATGATCTCCACTCCACTGTCCAGAGGATTATCTTCATCAGTTAATTTAACCTTGGCAATTCCCCCTTTGAACAGGATAGAGAAAACATCCTGAAAATTTTTGTTTACAGCGATCAAAGCTTTTACGAATTGAGTTTTACTTTCCTGGTCTATCTTTTTAATGGCTGTCCTGGTAGTTTCGATCGACTCTACCAAGTCTTCTTTTTCTTTGCTTAGGAAATCATAGCGCTTTTTTTTTGTTAAATATTCATCTTCAGCCATGAGATTAACAGCTTTATACTGTTCCAGCTTTTCTTTTGATTCAGAAAAGTCTTCTTCAATATTTAAGACCGCCTCTGAATCGAACGGAACTTCCTTTTTAACCTCTGCCAGAGTTTTGTTTATTTCCTGCCAGCAGGATTCTTCCAGGTTGACCAGGTCTCTTTCTTTTTCTGCTTTTCGTACTTCCCATTTTACCCGTTCTTCTTCAGCAATTTTTTGTTTTTCACGCAGCTGTTGCACATTTTTTTCTATTTGTTGCTGTTCTTTCTGAAGGCTGCTGAAATGTGATTCCTTGTGCAGGAGTTCTGTTTCTTTTTCTTTGGTCTCTTTTTCAAAATTTAGGGCTTTTGATGAGTGCTGCACTATCTTATCATGCAGACTGATATTTTCTTCTTCCGATTTCTTGATATCTGTTTTTATGGATTCTATTCTGTTAGTAAGGTTTTTTTCCCGAGCAGAAAGATTAATATTTATACGCTCGAGGCTGTTGATCTTCTCTTTGGTAATATCTATCCTGGATTTTATATCAAAAAATAACTTTCTGCTCTGTTCATTTTCTTTTTGAAGCTGGGATAATTCCTTTTCTTCTGCTTCTGAATTCTGCTTAAGAATAGTTTTATCTCTATCAAGCTGTTTGATATTGTCGGACTGAGCTTCTAATGCTTCAGATAGATTCTGTTTTTCTTCGTTTAAATTTTGTTTTTCTTTATTAAGGATTATTAACTTAGTTTTGATTTTATCTTGCTCGATTCTTTCATATTTTTGTTCTTTTATAAGGTCATCGAACTTTCTTTCCAATTCTGATTTAGAGGAAGAGTATTCCTCAATAAGGTTTTCCAGGTTTGTTTTTTCTCTAATATTTTCTGCGATTTGAAGGGATAGAGGAGCAATTTTATTATCTATTTGAGTGATTTTCCCTTTAAGGTTTTTCATTTCCCGGTTGATGGCAAAAAGGCCTTCTTTTTTTTCCCCGGATTTTAAAAGGCCTGATGAGAGCAGGGTATCTCCCTGCAGGGTTATAAAGTTAAAAGAGGGATTATGAAGCCATAATTCCACTGCATTTTTTATATCTTTGACAATAGCGGCCTCAGGAAGAGGGGAGAGGCGATTCTTGATTTCCGCATCAGCTTTAATATGAGATTTTAGCAGGCCCAGTACATTAGGATCTTTGGAGAAGCTGGCGGCAATTTCTTTTTTGTTTTCAGGTCCAAGCAGGAGGAATTGTCCTTTCAGTATCTTATCTGAAGAAATATTGATAAAATCTCCTGCCCGGATAAGGGTTGCTTTAGCTTCCTCTTTATAAAAGACATCTATCAGGAGGGCATGTTCGGCACTGCTCTCGATTCTATCCGCAAAAAGGCCCATTGAGCTTGTAATTTTTGGGGTAAGACAAGCGCTTTGTTCCTGTGCTTGTAATTTTTCCAGGGAGTAGAGGTGATGGGCGTTTTTTCCCCGTTCGTTTTGATGTTCTGCTTTTTTTTTCTCAAGACCATCCAAGCGGGCGATAGTATCCCTTAGTTTTTCTTGAGTGTCGTTAAATTCTATGTTTTTGTTATTTATGAGAGTCTGTATCTTTGTTACTTCCTGTTTTTTCTTTTTCAGCCGGGTTTTGATATTAGCGCTTAGGGAATTTTCGGAGGTGATTTCAGTGCTGAGTTTTTCTTCTTGCCGTTGGATCAATTCAATTTCTTTCTCTCTTTTTACCGCTTCATTGTTAAGTTCCGTCTGGGAAGAGATTGTTTTCAGGAATTTCTCCCGGTTTAGTTCAATTTTATCTTTCCTTGCTTCAAGGTCTTTTCTTGATGCCAGTCCGTCCTGCTCAGCTATAGCCAGTTTTTTTTGTTTTCTTAAGAGAGAGCTTTTAAGGTCAGAAAGTTTTTCAGCTCCTTCAGCTTGTTCTTCTTTGACCCCAGTCAGTTCAATCTTGAGTTCTTCTGAACTGCTTCTGGCTGTATTTTTTTTCTCTTTTAAGAATTCAACCCGTTTTTTGTTCCTATCCTGTTCCGCTTCCAGATGAGAGTGCTCTGATTTTAAGGAGTATAATTTTCCCTGTTTTTCTTTGATGATTTTTTCAAGATTCCAGATATCTTTTCGTTTTGCCGCAAGGTTTTTTTCATCATGAGTAATGAGAGAGATTATTTCGTTTTCCCGGTCCAGATTTTTATTATAGATGCCGGCGATATCTTTCTGGTCTTTTTCTGCTCGCTCGATCTTTTTTCGATAGAGCAAAAGAGAGAGTTCTCTGATATGCTCTCTTAATTTGCGATAACGGATAGCGGCTCCCGCCTGTCTTTTTAATGAATTTTTTGCTTTCTCAACTTCTATGATAATGTCTTCCAGGCGGATAAGGTTCTGTTCGCTGCTATTTAATTTATTCTGGGTCTGCCGTTTTTTATCTTTATAATAAGCTGTGCCGGCTGCTTCTTCCAGAAGCAGTCTCTTTTCTAAAGGTTTGGAAGCAAGGAAATCACCGATGCTTCCCTGTTCGATCACAAAGTAATCTGTTTCGCCAATGGCATTTTTCCAAAGTGTTTCCTGGATATCTTTAAGCCTGACTGCTTTTCCGTTTAACCTATATTCGCTTTCACCTGAACGGAAAACACGGTGGTTGATCTTGATCTCTTCTTTATCATCATCTTTTGTGTCTCCCAGAACAAGGCTGACTTCGCACATACTAAAGGGGGTTTTTTTTGAATTTCCATTAAAGATCACATCTCCGCTCCTGGAGCTTCTAAAGGATTTTGAGCGGCTCCCTCGGAAAACCCAAAGCAGAGAGTCGACAATATTACTTTTACCTGTTCCATTGGGTCCGATGATAGCAGTAATACCGGGATGAAAAAGGATACGCGTGCGGTCGGAGAATGATTTAAAACCATGAAGTTCAAGATTTCTTATTATTTTCATATGAGTTTCAGAACGTCTTGACAGCTTAAGAGCTTTCAACTAAAGTCATAAAGATGTCATTTTAATGCTTTTTAAAATAAAGTCAAAGGCCAGTGTAGCTCAGGTGGTAGAGCAACTGATTCGTAATCAGTAGGTCGGGGGTTCGACTCCCCCTGCTGGCTCCACCTAATACCCTTATTTTTCAACGTTTTCCTCAGAGTTGTAAAAGGGAGGACTTTTACACAAAATCAAACTGAACTTTAAGGAAGAGAGACCATTGCCTCCCAAAGTTCAGCTTAATATGGCAACTGAGGATAGAGGGGGGCCTCTAGTTGACAGAATATGTTTTTTCTATATATTATTGTGGATGCAACAGTTCAAATGGTGGGAATTTGATGCAATTTAGAGAAAATTGGCATGGGTAAAAAAAATCTTATCTCTAGCAAGGCAACCAAAAGCAAAGCCATCAAAAACTACGGGAAATTCCTCGACCTGTGGAAAGATGCTGACCTGGGGATTGCAGAGATATAGGATGCAAAGAGTAAGCTTGTTGGATTGAAAATCAATTTAACAATATAACTAAGATAAAAGGGAGTATTTATGAAAAAGTACAGTCATGCGTGGTTAGCTTTTATGGCGATCAAGAGAATCAAAGATAAGGAGTCTACTGTATCTGCCAGTAATCAAGCACACTTAAAAAGCCTCGCTCAGTGGCTAATGCATAATGAGGACAACATAATTCAGGGGGCGTGGTACCCCGATGCCGTAATTAAGGACATGGCAAGTAGCCACGTTTACAAGATGACTCCTTCTACTACAGCAACAAATCAGTATAGAGACCTACCCAACACTCATCTTATGTATCAGTATTTGAGGAATTCGCCATTGAAAAGACAATCGTTCGAAATCGATCCCAACAACAACTTAACTTATCGTTGTGAAGCACTTGCCCATTCAGTTATTGATAATATGAAGATGCTAAAAACAGAGGACAGGGGATCTGCTGTTGCCCCGACCAGTAATCATGTAGCCCTGATATTTTTTATACTCAGTCACTATATCGCTGATGCTCATATGCCACTTCACTGTGATAGAAGACGTTTTTCAAGCGGCTCCAATATCCATGCTGAGATAGAAAAGGATTGGGATGATATGATTCGACGGCACTATGAGATCGATAATTCCCACAGCCGGTTTCTGTACGATCCGCATGGATATCCGCTACGTAGAGAGGGCAGGGATGCCGAGTACCAGACCTCGTATTTAAAGGAAGTTGAGGACAAATTAGAGAATCGGCCCTTTCGTATCGATTATGGAGGAGAGAACGGCAATACCTGGGATTTTGCAGATGCTATATGCCAATATTCATATCTAATGGCATATACATTTTTCCCAGATAATTACGATCACAACAATGTTACTACTGCCAATTGGAAGACCTTAGGTGGAACCATGACCTTTGAGAAAATGAGCGTGGCAGTCCTTTCTGATGCCATAGAGTCCATTGCTCATGTCTGGTTCAGGGTTTGGCGAAGGTATCGTGAATGGGTTGAATAGGACCAGTATATTGAAAACTACAATGCGAATCAGAGAACGGATAATCTCACTTTGAAGCCATAGTGGAGAGAAACAGCTCGTTTGATATACAGGGATTAGTCAGGTTGCTTGTCGGGCTAATAACCCGGGGATCGTGGGTGTATATCCGGTCAGGGTAGTATTTTTTAGCCTTGCTTTAGTTTGATCGAAAAATTTATTTTTTAGGGTCCACTGTGAGGATGGTTTGCATGAGTTTTTTATCTTTTGGAAACTGTCCGACCTGGGGAAGGCGCTGGAGCATAATCGCCCAATTGGCATTCATGGCAAAGACTTTTTTAAATAATGGCAGGCTTTTCTCGACATAGCCGGTGGAGGCCAGGGTTACAGCCGGCCAAAATATCATTTCAGCATTGTCCGGAAACATATTCATGGCCTGGGTATAGGCATGCATAGCCTCTGGAATTTTATTATTGGTTAAAAGTTCGTCTCCCTGGTTCATGTGGAGATAGGCCTTGTTCAGTTTCAACAGCCGTTTAAGTTCTTGCACTGGTTCAGAGTGATCTTCTACTCTCAAATCATACACCCTATCCTTCCACCATACTCCTGAGCTTTTTCCGGAAACGACAATCAAGGCTGCTGACTGTTTTCCCCTGATGTCTCCTCCTTCCTGTTCGGCTGCTTCCAGCGCTGCCAGGAGCTTATCCGCTAATTCACCCTGGGTATTTTTAAATGCTTGGGCCATAGCTTTCCAAACCGTGTTTTTCAACATCATGTTAGCCTGGCATGAGAATCCTTCTCCCACATATTGGCCCGCTTCAGGAATACAGCCTTTGCCGGTGTGAGCTGCCACCCGGCCCTGGGCATCGACCATAGCTACCTGTCTGACCGCTTCATTCTTATCTACCGTCACAAGCGCGTTTAAAGCTTCCTGGGCGCTCTTGCCGGCCTTTAATAGATTTAATCCCAATGGCCCATAGGAAACTTCAACAAATGATTGGGTCACTACCGCACCGACTCCGGATTCTGCCCAAGGAACAATTGAACCAACAGAAAACCAATGGGATTGCACGGCCGCTCCAAGTTGGCCGGTGACCTTATCATAGGCGACAATGGAATAGGTATGGGTTGGTCTTATTTCCTCACCCAAAGTAATAAAGGTAACAATGACAAAACTTATCATAAATACCAGAATTGCTTTTTTCATAGCTGACCTCCTTATGAGAATATGTATTCTTGGAAACCTAGGGACTGTATTTTCTAATAATTTTCCATTTAAACATATTCCCTTAAACGATCTTCAAAAAAGATCATCAGTTGTGAATATATCATAGCCCAATCCAGATGTCACATTGTCCATTTTCTCGATCTCTGCATATGTCAATCCCAGTGATTCAACTCTTTCTATGTATTTTCTTGCTGTCTTAAGCGAAGTTGTGACGCTGCCAGCAATCTGCTTTTTGGTTTAAGTATAATATTTTGCCAGAGATTTGAGTTGTCAAATAAGCCCATCCCGTTTTCATGATTATCTTTCTCCTTTTTATCTTCATCCATCCCTGAATAAGTTAATCCAAACCAGAAAAGAAGTTATCAGGAAGTTGTTAAAGATTTGTAAAGAATTTGTTAAGATTTTTATATAGAAATTACAATGTCTTCTCTCTAATAAAATCCCTTTGAATATCCGTAAACTACTGATAGCGGGCATAAAATTTAGGCCCTTATTTTGTAAATTAATCCAGATCCCCTATTGATAAAGGACGTAATTAATATTGACTTGGGATGATTCGAAATGGTGAGAGTTAATTCAAAAAATGTAAATAGGGCCAGACCTGTGAAACTGATTCTAAACAAATGAGAGCACTCTTTATTTTCCCGGAAATATGGCCTTAATTGAGAATTTTGGGCCGCCAAAACGTCTAATTAAGAGAGAAGAAACAAATTGACCTTTAAGGCAGAGAGGCCACCGCCTCCCAAAGATCAGCTAAATATG
>CBFDDY010000117.1:0-7058 GCA_965603705.1 uncultured bacterium
CTTTTTTGACTAATAGATTCGTTGCTACATTTTTTACTATCCTGCCTGGGGGGATATTAGCCCTTTCCGGCAGCTATCAGTCAATATGGCCCATATTCGGTTCAGCTAATCAGCTCCTGGCAGCACTTGCCCTGCTTGCAGTAAGTGTTTGGCTGGCTAAAAAAAAGGTAAAAAATTACTTTGTAAAATACCCCATGTTCATAATGTTTGCCATAACCCTTTCCGCCCTTGTCGTACTTGTTTATAAAAAAATACAGTTAATCATAAATTACTTTTCTAATAAGCCTGTACCAGCAGGCTTAAGTATAACAGGAACCTTTTTTCTGCTTTTAATTGCTTTAATGCTTTTTGGGGTAGCAGTCAGCCTTGTGTATCAGGCGGTTAGAAGCTTTAAAAAAATCAAATAAATCTTTCCCGATTCAGAGGCAGCCACAAAAACGAATGTTTCATGGTAAAAAATTGTCCTATCCTGTATAGTGACCGATTAAGGAAAAATTGAAAACTTTTGCTAAAATAACACCATATATAAAACAAAATTTCCGCAAAATACTTTTCGGCATAATTCTTCTTATCATTGTTGATATTGCCCAACTTATTATTCCCAAAATAATACAGTATGCAATTGATGGTATTGGCACCGCAGGTTTTACAAAATCGAATTTACTTTACGCCGGGGCAGCCATATTTCTTATAGCTTGCTTTATGACTTTATTGCGTTTTTTCTGGCGGCTCTTTCTTATGGGAACAGCCTGGTCTATAGATAGAAATTTGCGTCAGGAATATTTTGATCATCTCATCTCGCTTTCTGCTAATTTCTTCAATAAAGTTAAAACAGGTGGCCTTATGGCCTATGCCACTAATGACCTTAATGCAATCCGGATGCTGGTTGCCTTCGGCTTTGTTATCGGGGTGGATATAATCCTTCTCACCATAGCATCCCTGGCTTTTATGATAAATATCAATCTAAGGCTTACCCTGCTTTCTATCATTTTGCTCCCAGCCCTTACAATCATCATTATTATTTTAGGCAAGAAGATCCATTTCCGCTTTAGCAAAGTGCAAAAGACATTTGAAACGCTTTCAGCAAAAGTCCAGGAAAGTATCTCAGGGATACGGGTTGTAAAAGCTTTTGTGCAGGAAGAAGCTGAACTGGAAAAAATATCAGATCCTGCATACGATTATGTCAGAGAAAATATCTCGCTTATCCGCATTCAGGGCATATTTCACCCTTCCTTTGTCCTTATTATCGGGCTGAGCATGATGATTGTGATGGTGTTCGGCGGAGAAGCAGTAATGCTAGGGGAGATCAGTATTGGAGAGTTTATTGCTTTCTTTCAATATCTGGGAATGTTTGTCTGGCCCATGATAGCTATTGGCTGGGTTGTAAATCTCTACCAGAGAGGAACCGCTTCCTTAAAAAGACTTAATGGAATATTTGAGGAAAAACCGGAGATTACCGACGAAGCCTGGGTGGATCATTCCATATCACAATTAAATGGAAAGATAGAATTCAAAGATCTCTATTTCCGCTATAACGAGAAAGGACCTCAAATTTTTGAGAATATCTCATTTAATATTGAAGCAGGTAAAACGCTGGCAATAGTTGGGAGAACAGGCTGCGGAAAATCAACCCTAATCGACCTTTTAACCCGGATTTACAATCCACCTAAAAACAGCATATTCATTGATAAGCACGAGATCTTTAAAATTCCCTTAAAAACACTTCGGGAAAATATTATTATGGTACCTCAGGATATTTTCTTATTCTCTCAAACAATAAAAGAAAATATTACCTTAGCAAACCCGGATGCAAGCGCCGAAGAGATAGAAAATGTTACAAAAAGTGCGCAGGTATATGATGATATAGCCGATTTCCGGGAAGGATTCCAGACGATTGTGGGAGAACGCGGCATTACTCTTTCCGGAGGGCAGAAACAGCGTATAGCTATTGCCCGCGCTCTTCTTACAGACCCTAAAGTGTTAATCCTTGATGAAGCCTTATCTGCTGTTGATACTAAAACAGAAAAGCTCATCCTGGAAAACCTGATAAAACTGAGAAAAGAAAAAACAACTATTATAATAGCCCATAGAATTTCCTCAGTGCAGCGGGCAGATAAAATTATCGTAATTGATCAGGCCCAAATAGCTGAACAGGGGACTCACAAACAACTTCTTAAAACAGGCGGAATATACAAAGACATTTATGAAAAACAGCAGTTGGAAGAGAAAATATCAGCAAGAGAAAATAAGGATTCAGGTAGTTAAATGTTACATCAGATTTCAGGATTTTCAGAAGATGATATAAAAGCAAAAGTCTATGACGGCCAGATGATGAAAAAGCTCCTCAAATACCTTAAGTCATACAAATTTTATGTTTTCATTTCATTCATCATGCTGCTCTTAATAACTGCCAGCGAGCTTGCAGTCCCGGCTGTAACAAAAATAGCAGTTGATGAACACATTGTCTCAAATAAGGATCTTATCGAGTTTGATACCAAAATAGCACAGGAGGATTTTAAAGCTCGTTATAAAAAAGTAAAATTCAAAGAATATGCCCATAAAGATGAATTTTATCTTCTTTTTCCAGATCATAAATTAAGTTTTATATCTGAAAAGGATATATCGCAATTAAAGCAGCAGAAAAGATTGCTCAGCAAAGTAACTCTGATTAAAAACAAAGCATCAAACCATGAAATTCTTAAAGATTTGGATGTAAAAACGCTCTCTAAAGATTTTGCCGCAGTTCGCGCAAAAGAATTACTCCGCTTAAAAAAAGAAGGAATTATTGATAAAGCGCAATTACGAAAACTTCAAACCTATAATATCCACAGGTTAAGGTTTTTTGGGCTAATACTTTTTTTAATAATCGCATCCCAATTTGTCTTTTATTATTTTCAAATATTTACCATAAACTATGCATCCCAACATGCCATGTATGACCTCAGATGTGATGTGTTTGCTCATGTTTCCAGAATGCCGCTTTCCTTTTTTGACAAAAATCCCATAGGGCGCTTGGTTACCCGCATCACAAATGATGTAAGAACCTTGGACGAGATGTTAAGTAATGGCCTTATCCAGCTTCTCCAGGATTTTTTTGTTCTAGGCGGCATAATCATCATGATGCTTTTATTCAATTGGAAATTAGCGCTTATTGTTTTTACAGTCCTGCCTGTAGTTTACCTTCTTTTCCACATCTTCATGAAAAAGACCAGGATTATTTACCGGGAAGTAAGGAAAAAAATAGCAAAGATAAACTCAGCTTTGTCGGAAAACATATCAGGCGTAAAGATCATCCAGTTATTTAATCAATACAAGCGCAAAAAAGCTGAATTTGCTGAAATAAATAAAGAATATTATAAGCAATCAATGTCCCAGATGAGATTGTTTGCTTTTTTTCGCCCCCTTATTAATTCTATGCGCAGAGTCGCAGTTGCTATTCTTTTGTGGTTTGGAGGTGGCTTGATCCTGGATAATGTCATCACCTTAGGCATTTTTATAGCTTTTATAAGTTATCTGGATAGATTCTTTGAACCGATAAACCGCTTGAGTGAAAAGTTTAATATTCTCCAAGCTGCTATGGCAGGAACAGAAAGAATCTTTGATCTGATGGCTAAAAAACCAGAAGATTTCAGAAGCAAATATCACCGTAAAAACGCTAAAGCTTTTAAAGGTGAGATAGAATTTAAAAATGTCTGGCTTGCCTATAATAATGACGATTATGTTCTGAAAGATGTTTCATTTAAGATAAAACCGGGTGAAAAAGTAGCTATGGTAGGACATACAGGAGCAGGTAAAACATCGATTATAAGCTTGATCGCAGGCCTATATCCTTTCCAGAAGGGAAATATAATTATTGACGGAAAAGGTCAAAAAGAACTTTCTCTGGAAGATATCAGAAAAAATATTGGCATTGTCCAACAGGATGTATTTCTTTTTTCTAGCACTATTAAAGATAACATTGTTCTTAACAACAAAGATATTTCAGATGAGGATATCGAACGAGTTGCAAAATATGTAAATGTTGACAAATTCATAGACAGTCTGCCCGAAAAATATATGGAGCCTGTAATGGAACGGGGATCTACTTTTTCTGTGGGTCAGCGGCAGCTTATCGCCTTTGCGCGGGTACTGGCGTATAACCCGGCAATTTTTGCCCTGGATGAAGCCACCTCTAATATTGATACTGAAACAGAAGCCCTGATTCAGGATGCCTTAAAAAAGCTGATGGAAAACAGAACTTCGATAATCATAGCGCATAGGCTTTCCACAATTCAGCATGTAGATAGAATAATCGTGCTGCATAAGGGACGAATCGTAGAAGAGGGGAATCATCAGGAGCTTTTGGCAAAAGAAGGGCTCTATTATGACCTCTACCGCCTGCAGTATACTTGAGGAGCAATGGAAAAAATGGGGACATAGAAAAAATAGGGACATGTACTACGCTACGTGTCCCTGTTTTTTCTATAAAAATAGTATAAAAATGGGGACATGTACTACGCTACGTGTCCCTTTTTTTTCACAATTCAAAAAAATGCTCTCACTGTACCGTCAAGATTTTCGCCATACCAGTTACATATCAAACCAAAGCTTGCAAGCCATAAAAAATTCTCATTTACAGAAGAAAGCCAATAACCAAAGAAAACTAGAACAGCGCCCAGAAAACCAACAAGTGTCAAAACATTTGGACTTAGCCATTCTGGTGTTCTTTTTGCCAGAAACCTTAGAAAATTTTTCTCTAACGGGCTGAGGATAGCATTGTTGATTCTTTTATTATTACTAATGTTAAATGTGTTTCTCATTTCATGCAGCCGGCTCAAAACACATGACCAAAATTGAAGTATAATCCGGTGGAGTCTTTTCCCAGGCCAATATCGAGCCTGACCAGAAAGTTGGTCATGTAAAATCGGAGGCCAATGGTTGGATTGGTGGCCCAACGTTTTAAATCAAAATCTGCCATGGAATCCCATACCTTTCCTGCATCAAAACCCACTACACCGCCAAAGCGCCAGATTAAAGGAAAGCGGAGCTCACCATTAAAAATTGCAGAGGTTTTTCCAAGATACCGGTCCTGAGGTGATCCCCGCAGGGTACTCCCTCCTCCGATGGGCAGAAGGAATTGAACGGGAATGTCATCACCAGAAAGATTTTGAAGTTTTAAACGAAGGGCCAGTATAGTTTTGGGATACAGGAGAATCTTATAATATTGAAACCAGGCAGCGATCCTCTGGTAATTGACATTTGTAAAACTGGTTTTAAAGGCATATTCTGTTTCTCCCTGAAGTACCAGACCGGTAGAGGGATTTATGTAGCTGTCACTGGTATCGAAACGGAGATTTGCATAGATTGAGGAAACTGTGGCCCGGGACACATTCAGGTCAGGCGGTGTACTTTTGAGCCTGCTATCTTCTGCAAAATTATAATTATTAACTGTCTTGTATCTCAAGCCAAATTGTCCCACCAGTGTCGGGATAAATCCCCGGCTCGCCGTCATGGTGATTTCAAGAGGTTCCCGGGTGTATACTTCCCGATCTTCAAATGCAGATTTATTACCGATTCCAAAATAATTATTTTTAATGTACTTATCATAATCCAGCGTCAAATCCAAAGAAATCGGGTATATTTTTCCCTGTCTGCGCTCAAAATCTGGCAAAGAAAAAACCAAGCGGTACCATTGTTCACCTTTGCTACTGTTAAAAAGGATCAGATCAAAGGATTCATTCATTTTTAAAGGATTCAAATAAAAAAGTTTGATGCCATATCCAAAGCCAATATCCGTATCCCACATCAGGATAGGCATAAATTCGAATTTGGGTTCGGCTATCTTTTCAATTTCATCAAATTCTTTGGGAGCCCGGATTAACACATTATCCAGACCCACCTCACTCAACACTCCATAGTGATCTGAAACATTAACTCCTTGTTCATTTGACTCAAACACAATCCTGAAATCTTTGATATCTTCTCGAGAAAAGTGAGAGCTCAGAAAAATATAATCAATCCGTTTAGGCTGTATTTTGTCCAGTTCCCAGAGTCGATCATAACCGCTGGCCCTTTTATTCTTTCTCTGAATACCCTTTTGGGTAAGCTGAATATTTTTATTGGTTATCGGATTCCAGGTGAAACGGGCAGCTCCCTTCTTTTGAATGAAAGTATCAATGAAATACAACTGCTCCGACTCCACATTTAAAAGAGTTTGTATCTCTGGGGATTGGACCGGCACATTGAAGTCTCCTGCCAGAATCACCGGTGATCCAACCGGCAGATGCTTTATCTTTTTTAACAACCCAAAAATCTCTTTTTCTCTGCGCTTATGGAAAGCTTTGCTCTTTTCAAGGCCTCGCTTGTATTCATCCTCAGTTATTTCGCCAGACTCCACCAATCCCCTGAACTGAGTGATCACATCAGATTCTGCCGATGGAGACGAGAGCAGATGGGTATTTACCAGAAAAATCGGGGTGGAATCCATCATGATTCGCCCCACTAGGGCAAAAATGGATTCATCAAAATGGCAGGTAAAGATGTCCCCGAATAATCCAAAGGAACCGGATAGTTTCCAGACGTCATGTGTTTTCAATTTCAGCTCTGAACGCGCCAAAATAGCATTGCCTTCTTTCAGGTTCGAGGGGATACCCAATGGTCCCAATTTTATGCCTCCAAGGGCAACCTGATGAATTTTGTCAAATTGTAATGCTCGTGCCAGCCGAGTACTGTAACTCTGTACCGGGTTTGCCTCCTGGAGAAAAATTAAATCCGTATCGATTTTTTTAATCTCTTTCACCAGCATCTGGAAACGTTTGTCTCTCTCTCCCTTTTTTTCATACTCTCTCATGCGAAAGGTGCCCTCATAATCGAGTCCTGACCATACATTGAGGGTTAAAATTCGCAGTGAAGAGCCTTTTTTTATGGACCTCTCAACCTGATTATTCTGAGCATGGCCAAAACATACCAAGGTCAATAAAAAAAACATTAATGCAGTTTTTGAGATAATTTTTTTATTCATATCTTCCACTTACACACAATCTACTCTTTCAAAATTAAAAGTTGTCAGAAATTTGTTA
>CBFDDY010000118.1:0-6998 GCA_965603705.1 uncultured bacterium
ACTTTTGCATCAATATCGCTTGCAATATCCGCGCCAGAGATCTTAAAATCCTCTTTTATCTTCGTCGTTATTTCATCAACCAAGTTAAAAAATGCGCCTTCTCCTTCCCCTTCCACCTGCTGGGCGCCTATGATCTCTCCGGATACTACATCCTTCAGGCTAGTATTAAGTCGGATCGTTTCCCCAGCCATAGTTATCTTTCCCACCAGAATATAGCGAACTTCTCCCCGGGAAGCTACATTCTTTATATTTTTTGAAGAGTAGCTTTCAGCTGTCAGCAGATTCAACTCTTGCAGGATGTCATATAATCTCTCAGCATTTAATACCCTTAAAAATCTTGATTGACTCAGATCAGCTATAAGCAAATCAGATAATGCTTTTTCCCAATGTTCCAGGTCGTTATTTCCGGTGTTATTCTCAAAATGCATTACTGCCAGAGATGGCTTTCCCGAAACTAAAAGCCCACTTTTTTTGTTAAAGACAAACTTCCAGGAAGCAAGCCCGATCAGAACACCAATAAGCACGATTAGGACAGGAAAAAGAGTTTTCCTCAGGTTTAATTTAACAGTGATCTCTCCGGATTTAGTCTTTCGTTTCGGCAATACCCGGTCTGTCTTTGGGAGTTCTTTTTCAATATCCTTAATTTCTTCGAGGATATCCTCGGTCTTCTGATATCGCTTATCTCTGTCTTTTTCCAAGCACTTGAGGATCATATGGCTGATATCCTCAGGGATCTGCGCATTAAACTTTCTTGGATCTTTCGGCTTTTCTATTTTCTGTTTTACTGCAACACTTAAAGGAGTGCTTCCATCAAACGGAACCCGGCCGGTAAGCATCTCATAGAATATTATTCCCAGGGAATAAATATCCGACCGCTGATCAAGCTCTTTTCCTTCGACCTGCTCCGGAGACATATATTCAGGTGTCCCCATAATAATCCCGGCTTCCGTTAGCCCTTCAGTTTTTACAGAACGGGCTATACCAAAATCCATAATCCGGGCATTCCCTTCTTTATCGATCATAATATTCTGCGGCTTAAGGTCCCTGTGAAGTATGCCAGAGCTGTGTGCTTCGACCATGCCTTCGCAGATCTGCCTGATAATAAATACAGCCTTTCCGGCCGTCAAATACCCGATCCGGCGAATAAGAGTCTTGAGGTCCTCTCCTGATATATATTCCATGGATATAAAAGAAAGGCCTTCAGCCTCTCCAAGGTCATAAAGCCGGCAAATATTTCTATGTGATATCCTACGTGTGATTTTCAGTTCATTGCGAAAACGTTCCATATTTTTCTTGTCGCCGGCAATCTTGGGATTCAAGATCTTCAATGCGACTTTTTCGTTGATCTTGGTATCAAGGGCTTTATAAACATTTCCCATCCCCCCCTTACCCAAGTCGTCTACAATATGGTACCGCTCGGCAAAAGTTTCACTTAGTACCAGATCTTTTTTATCTGACATAAGAGTTTTAGTTATGGAAGAGGAGTCCTGATTAGAAAAAAGCATTGTGCCGCAATTTCCGCAGAAGTTGGTGTCTTCTGGATTCTCAGTTTGGCACTTAGGACACTTCATTTTTTATCTCTCTATTAAGTTGCTACATTATTATATACGTAATAACAGGTAAATTGGTTGCTGTTTTTATTATTATACCTACTTTTTAGACAAAAAACAGCTGACTAAAAGAATCAGGTCAGTTAAAAGGACGGTATCAAGTGGATATGCTCTCCAATGAAGCAGGGCTCGGGACCGCCCCATGGCGCATGCCACCTCCAACACTGAACATCCATTTCTTCAGGGCTTATGGGATTCATTTGAAGTCTTTGTAGTTACGTTTATAATCTGCACAATAACAGCTTTTGCTATCATCTCCACCGGCGTTTTATCCAGCGGACAATCTGGCATCGAACTTATTATCACGGCCTTTGCTTCTGTTTTCCCATCATCTTTAGCTAACTTTTTGCTTTCTTTTTCACATGCTCAAAGAGCCAGTCTCCGATCAACTTGAGTGCTGAGGGGGAGATCGTCTCTTCTATCTTTCCATATTCGCTCAAGGCTCCTGTTTCTGCAGTCTGAAACAGGTGATTAAGGCCTGGAAGCTCTATGATAGTGTAATCCTCATTTCCACCTTGTTTTAGGGCTTTTTCAATTTCTTTAAGGTTTTGTTCAGGGGGAACCTGAAGGTCTTTTTCTCCTATTATCGCAAGAACAGGACATTTGACTTTATTTAAAGCTGTTTTAGGGTCGAATGTCAGAAAGAAGCGAAACCAGGGATTAAGTATTTTTTTAAGGCTTGCTTTAAACACCTCATCTGAAACTTCAGCCTCCTTTTTTTCCCCTTCGTCCATGCCGGCAATATCTTCCTCATATAATCTGCGCAGAGCTTTTTCTGCAGAATCATTATCTTTTTCCCTTTTTAAGACTTTGAATATTAGCTCCTGTCGGAGACGGGCTTCCTGAATATCCTCTTCTGTGGCGCCGTTTGCCCGGGCAATAAGCTCTCCTTGCAGATAGAGGATCTCTTCACCCGTTACACCTGATCCCGCCATGAGGATTATAAAAGCTATGTCCTCTGATCTCGAGGCAACAATGGGAGCTATAATACCTCCTTCACTGTGGCCTATAAGGCCGATCCTTTCATTATCTATCTCTTTGCGGTTTTTTAGGAATCTAACCCCAGAGAGGACATCTTCTGCTAAATCCATACTAGTGGATTCAGAAAGCTTTCCGGTCGAGCCCCCTATTCCCCGGTCATCCACACGCAGGACAGATATATGCCGCCGGGTGAGATAATCTGACAATAGGAGAAAGGGTTTATGCCCGAGCAATTCTTCATTTCTGTCCTGGGCGCCTGAGCCTGAGATAAGCAAAACAGCGGGAAAAGGGCCTTCTCCTTGGGGCAGAGTCAAAGTTCCTGCTAGTTTGATCTCATCTTTTTCATTTTTGTATGCGACTTCTTCTTCATTATAGGGGAATGGCTTTTTCGGTTCCTGGGGGCGCTTAAGCTCAGCCACTTTATCCGTATGCTCTAAAACAAGGGGGAAATCAAGCCCCCCCTGCTTCCAGGTCCCTTCGATTTTCTTGCCGTCTTCTGAAATACTGCCTTCATAAACCCCGCCTGCCATTTTTAGCTCCATAAAAATATTGCTGCCTTCAAGTTTAACAGTATCCATGGGGATATTTTCTGCACCCTGGTCAGGACTGTCCATGGTTGCGGTTAAAGCATCATTTTTATCTTTTTTGATTTTAAAAATAATTCTCAGTTCAATACCCTGTACTTTTAAAGTCCCCTGCCAGATCCCTTCAATATTTTTTTCTAAAAAAACAAAAGAGAATAGGCTAACACTGGTGAATATTGCAGTAAATGTAAATACAGTAAGATTTTTTTTCATTTTATGTTCTCCTAAACATTTTTTATGAATAATTCAGGTTATGGATTTATAACAACATATTGTTATATACTACGATGTGCAAGATTTTATTCATATTTAAAGAAATTTGCAATCAAAGGAAAAAAACGCATGCAAAATAAAAATCCATCAGGCTTTAAAGCCGAGCGCATATCCTTTCAATTAGGCATGAAAATACTTATTATAAACCCCAACAGCAGTAAGGAAATGACTCTTGCCATTCAGAAATCTGCTGAAAATTTTGTCGGTGAAGAATATAAAATAACCTGTAAACTCAATCCTGCAGCCCCCGCTTTTATTGAGACCTATGAAGACCAGGCAAAAACCGCCCCAGGGATGATTAGACTTGTCAGAGAAAACAAAGACAAATTTGACGCTTTTATTGTTGCCTGCCACTGCGACGCCAACCTTGATGTATTAAAGGAGATCACTGACAAACCGGTAGTGGGAATCGGGGAAGCATCGATGAAAATTGCTTCTATGCTGGGCCACCGCTTCTCAGTTGTCTCGGCAACCGCACACTCTATCCCCAACAAGGAAGCTTTGATCCGTAAATATCACCTCCAGGACATGCTGGCTTCTGTCAAAGCCACTCCCGAAAAATTCAAAGATGCTCCGGATGAGGAAAAGATCACACAAGCCGCCCAGTCCGCAATAGATGAGGACGGAGCTGAAGTCATTGTGCTTGGATGCGCGGGCATGAGTGGGCTGGACAAACGCATGCAGGCCAAGCTCTTTGTCCCGGTCCTTGATGGGGTAGTCTGCGCTCTTATTATTGCCTCCGGCCTGGTAAAATACGGCGTTTCCACCAGCAAGGCCCGGCGGTATAATCCTCAGTAAGCCAGCCGGAACAAACAAGCCCGCATGGCAGTTATGAATTATTTCTCCTTGTTTTTTTTTGCTAGATAAGAAAAAATGTAGCTGAATGCTATTTCAGGAGGGAATCTTATGCAAGAAAACAAATTTAAACAAAACTTAATCCCCTTTGCGGCGTTAATGTTATTTACAGTTTTTCTAACTTCATCCTGCCAGCAGGAACCTGCCGCGCAAACCGGACAACTAAAGTTCGGCATATCTTTTTCCGCTGAGCAAAATGCAGAACCCCTGGATGGACGCATTCTCTTACTTATCTCCACTAATGAGAGTTCAGAACCCCGCTTTCAAATCAGCGACGAACCGAATACAGGCATGGTCTTTGGAATTGATGTGGACGGATTGGCACCCGGAGAAGACACTGTTTTAGATGCTGGTGTTTTCGGTTATCCCCTTAAAAGCATTGCAGGCATCCCGGCCGGTGAATACCAGGTACAAGCGCTGCTGCATATATACGAAACCTTTAACCGGGCTGACGGCCATGTGGTTAAACTTCCCATGGACCGGGGAGAAGGCCAGCACTGGAACCGCGCTCCTGGGAATCTTTACAGCACCCCTGAAAAAATCTTTATCAACCCGCAAAAAAACAAGACTATCAAGATAACCCTGGACCAGAAGATTCCCCCTATCCCCGATCCTCCCGAAACCAAATATATCAAGCACGTAAAAATACAGAGCAAGCTGCTTACAGAATTCTGGGGCCGTCCCATGTTTTTGGGCGCCCATATTCTCCTGCCGGAAGGATTTGATGAACACCCGGATGCACATTATCCCCTGGCAGTATGCCAGGGTCATTTTCCCTATACATTCGGAGGCTTCCGGGAAACGCCTCCTGACCCTGATCTGGAGCCAGACTACAGCTCAAGATTCGACCTTAAAGGTTATAATAAGATCCAGCAGGAATCCGCTTATGAATTTTACCAAGAATGGACCGGCTCTGACTTTCCGCGTATGCTTATCATAGAGATCCAGCATGCCAACCCTTATTACGACGACTCCTATGCAGTAAACTCTGCTAATCTTGGCCCCTACGGAGATGCTATAACTTATGAGCTAATCCCTTATATCGAGAATAAATTCCGCGGTATCGGGGAAGGCTGGTCTCGTTTTCTTTATGGAGGCTCTACGGGAGGATGGGAAGCCCTGGCAGTACAGATTTTTTACCCGGACGAATACAACGGCTGTTTTGCCGCTTGTCCTGACCCGATCGACTTCCGCGCCTACACTGTCGTTAATATTTATGAAGACAAAAACGCCTATTACCTTGACAGTCAATGGAAACAAACTCCCCGCCCGGGAAAACGTAATTATCTCGGACATATAAGCTGCACCCTGGAGGATACAAACTATAGGGAGCTCGCTATCGGAACCAATTCACGCTCGGGTGACCAGTGGGATATCTGGCAAGCAGTCTATTCGCCAGTAGGAGATAACGGCTATCCTAAGCCTATCTGGAATAAATTAACCGGAGAGATCGACCCAAAAGTAGCAGAATACTGGCGGGAAAATTATGACCTCAGCTATATTCTGAAGCGCGACTGGAAGACCCTGGGACCCAAGCTTAAAGGAAAGCTTCACATCTACTGCGGAGACATGGATAATTATTACCTGAATAATGCGGTTTATCTGACCGAAGAATTCCTTGAAAGCACAACCGATCCTTACTATGACGGCGAAGTGGACTATGGTGACCGGGCAGAACACTGCTGGAACGGCGACCATGAAAGGTCGAATGCATTATCCAGATTGAGATACAATCAGATGTATGTGCCGATAATCCTGGAAAGAATCCGAAAAGGCGCCCCAAAAGGAGCAGACCTGACATCCTGGAGGTACTGAAAAACCAGACGACTCAAATTTCTCGCTCCACTCTTTTAATTGCATCCTCGAATATCCCAACTCCTTTGAGGGCTAACTCTTCTGTTAGAATAAGCGGGGGGAGAAACCTTGTTACATTGAAATAATGCCCTCCGATCTCAATTAGCAGCCCATGTTGATGGCAATAATTGCGGATCTTAGCAGCAAATTCGGGGGCCGGCTTTCGCGAATTTTTATCTTTTACAAGTTCCACTCCCAGCATCAGCCCTTTTCCTCGGACCTCTCCTATTATCCTAGAATCCACTTCAATCTCCTTCAGCCAGGAAAGCATCAATTTCCCCAATTTATCAGCATGTCCAGCAAGATTATGCTTAAGCATAAAATCTATGGCAGCCCTGCCTGCAGCATATGCTATAACATTTCCCCGAAAAGTCCCGATATGCTTTCCAGGCGGCCAAGTATCAAGATATGCTTTATATGCAATCCCAGATATGGGAAAACCCACTCCACCAAGAGCTTTGCTCATTGTTATAATATCAGGCACTACTCCGGTATGGTCAAAGGAGAACATCTTGCCAGTGCGGCAAAATCCTGTTTGGATCTCATCGGCTATCATAAGCACTTCATATTTTGCACATATCTTCCGAATGGCAGGAATAAAGCGTTCGGGCGGGACAATGGAACCGCCTTCCCCTTGAATGGGCTCAATAATAACTGCTGCTGGTTTTCCTATTCCGGAATGGGGGCTTTCCAAGATATGCTCAAGATACTGAGCGCATTCGAGATTGCAGCTCTTTGGATCTTTCTTAAAGGCACAACGGTAGCAGTATGCATAAGGGATAAAATGGACTTCAGGAAGCAAAGGCAAAAAATCCTCTTTAAAGTTGCGGCCGCTTGTAAG
>CBFDDY010000119.1:0-6978 GCA_965603705.1 uncultured bacterium
GAGAACTCTTTTTTAAGGTTAAAAGTCGAATAATTTGCCCGGCTTCCATCATTTGACTTATCTTTATCCGAGATAACACTCATCCCGGAGTATTCAAACGACCCGGATTTTCCCTGCAGACTTACGCCCCCATCAATATCACCGATCCGCTTTGAATAAAAAAGCCCAAATTTCTGCTGGTTCCCCCCCAGCATTTCCCGAAAAAAATTTCTCTTCTCCGGGATATATAGTTCATAGGCTGACAGGTTCACCACCTCATTATCAGGTTCCACAGTTACAAATTCAGGATTGATCACTGTGCGGGCAGATGTCATTTGATTAAAGGAGTAGCTGAAATCAAGGCCGGCCCCATGATTAAATTTTTCGCCTGTTTCCTTTGCGGTGATTAAATGAGTAACCAGCTCTGCTTTTTTTATCGACCTTTTCAGTTCGAGCATCTTTAAGTCCCCCATCTCCTCTACTATAAAAGCAGGATCAAGCAGGCCTTTTTGAAAAATACTATCAAGACGGGGAACAACTCTGGACAAACTGAGTCCCAGGGTAATATTTTCATTCGGTCTGTGTCCAAGGCAACTGAGGTCGATCGCTATCTCTGCACACCAGCCGAAAGCCCCCATTCGCCCGGCAGCCTCCCACTTTCCATCCCATTGGGAAACAACAGTAAGCCCATCTCTGCTTATTTTCCCATCAAACTGAGCGCCTAACATATTAGTCCCGAAATAATAAAAATTATTCAGATCAAATCCCGCGCTGATAAGAACATAAACCGAGTCATCAAGTCTAATATCTATATCCCGTTCCTTGACATCAGCGAAAATTTTCTCAGGCTCAGAGTCATAGCAGTAGAAAGAAAGATACAAAAATTCATTATCATATAAAATTTTTGCCGTTGTGCTTACTACTTGAGGATTATCTCTATCTGAATGAATTTGTTGGAAATCTACAGCATTGGGTACATTGTTCCATACCGGTTCATCCAATAGACCATCTATATTAATAGGTTTGCCAATTTTTAAAGCTGTTTTTTCTTTATTTCTTGCTTGGCTGAAAATTAGCGAATATGCCACAAAAACACAAAATATTATTGCAGTTATCTTTCTCAACGAAAATCTCCTTTGAGGTCAGCATGTTTTTAGACTGATAATAAAATTCATTTTAAACCGGCAATATAACCAAACCTATGAGAAATATTATAATTTTTACCCTTCACTTTAACTTTGATACTTTTAAACTTACCATCATCCTGATAATCTGCAGGAGTATAATACAAAAGATAATACATTTCTGACAGCCTATTAGCACTGGTAAAAGCATAAGCCGGATTCTGCGAATTATCTACTATCCCTCCTGTCGCCCTTGCTACCTGAGTAAAAACATTGAATACATCTTCTGACTGCTCACGCATATTGATCCCCGAGAATACACCGGGGTCTTTAGTAATGAATATGAAATTAAAAATAAGGGAAGCATCCGCAAAAATCTGCTGGATTTTTCCGACATTTAAAGTCACATGCCGTTGATAAAATTGAAAAAGGTCCTGAAGATCGCCTTGAATATTGGGCTCATCCTGATAGCGGTTCATCATCTGACCAAGAATTCTATCACTGATCTCCGGCCTGAATTCCCTCTCATAGAAAAAAAACACATTTTTCTGGCCTTTTAGTCTTTTAATAGAGCGGGCAAATTGAATGAATTTGTTTTCATCAATAAGCCTTAATTTATCTAAATTCTGCAAAGTAGAACGGTATGATGCCAATAAAAAGCCAAGGTTCCGGCTTGAACTAAAGGCAGATGAAACCGAGTCAGAGTCAATGTCAGTTGCAACAGCACCGTCAGCTTCGACTCCGCCGGCTGCAGAAATAGAACGAACCAACCTCCGCAGATTTGTAATTAAGTTGCGGTAATTGGCTCCTCCTGTAGTAGTATCTTTCCTTACAATTCTTTGCATTTCTTTTGCCAGGCTCTCTTTGGATTTTATTTTCAAGGCTTTATTGGGAAGCACATAATTTCCCATAGGAGTCATAATAGTAAGCGTATCCCCCGGAAGAAGCACTTTTTCAAAAAGATAGTCAATTGTTTCATTAAACCTGGGATTATATTCTGATATCTGAAAGATAAGATAATAGTTTCTTGAAAGCTGTGGATCAAAATTCATAATAGCTTCCTTTCTTTCTATTTGCTCTTTATTTACAAGATATAAAGCTTCAATGTTCTGTAGTTTATCGTTTTCATATATTTCAAAATCCTCTTTAGTAAGGTCCGCGACAAACCTATTCCCCTCAAACACTCTAACCGGAACAACAACATTGATTACAGAAACCTCGTGCTGCTGGTCTTTAGAAAAAAGGGTTACACTTAAAAGTAAGGCAACTAATAGGGAAGCATATTTTTTCAATTTAATTCCTCCTCCTCTTTTTACAGCCGCCAGTAAAGAAATCCTTTGTCTTCTGCTTCTTTTTTATTAAAAATTCCTTTAACATCAATAAGAATAGGATTTTTTCCTCCCATAAGCTCTATCATTCTCTCATAATTTAATTCTTCAAGATATTGCTTATGGTTAACAGCAATAATGACCGCATCGTAAGGTGCATTGTTTTCAATACCCGGGATCATATCTATTCCATAGGCCTTTTTCACTTCATCCTTCAAAACATAGGGATCATGCACATATACATCGATCCCGTATTCTTTTAATTCATTATAGACATCAACGACCTTGGTATTACGTAGGTCCCCGATATTTTCTTTAAATGTTAAACCCAGTATTAAAACCTTGCAGCCCTGAACCCGATTCCCGGCTTGTATGAGGTTCTTTACTGTATTTTCAGCCACATGTTTTCCCATATTATCATTTATTCTGCGCCCGGCCAGAATTACCTGAGGGTGATAACCGACATGAAAATCTTTTTTCCAGGACAACCCAGATTCTTTTTCCAGGATCGGGATACAAATATCTTCGGTAACACCCGGATAAACTGTTGACTCATAAACAATAACCATATTTTTGGTTAAATTTTTTCCTATTGTTTCAGTAGCTTTTTCCACTGAGGTAAGATCCGGCTTCTTAAATTTATCGATCGGAGTCGGGACCGCAACTATTATTAAACTGCATTTTGAGATCATTTTCGCATCATCAGTAAACTCAATACCCGCACTTTTAAGCATCTCAGAGCTTACTTCATTGGTCTTGTCTTCCCCTGCTTTTAACTCTGAAATTCTAGTAGAATTAATATCAAACCCGACAATCTGATATTTCCTCGCCATTACAGCCGCCAGAGGAAGGCCGACATATCCCAGGCCAATAATACAGATTTTTTTATTTTTGCTTAAAAATTCTAATATATCCATTATTTAAAAATCTCCCGAACATGAAATATATTGCAAAAATAAATCTTTTTCAAGCTTGTTTATTTGTAGAATATTTTTTTCTTAAGAGTTATCATTAACATTCATATTTTTCAAGAATAATTCAGGGCCTGATTTATTCACGAGTCGAGGTTGCCGCAGATACGAGGCGCAGGGGATGAAGCTGTGGTAAAGACAGAAAATAGTAAATGGTAAATAGAAAAAACCGTTAAATGTTAGTTAAAAGTTTTATATAATGAAATTCTGATGTGGCTGAAGCGACATTGAAGATTTAGCCTTCTGATGAAGTTTTTCGAGGGAATCCGACGCAGTCGGACGCTGAGTATGTTTGACCCACGGACGGGGGGAGTTACGCAAGCGCCGAGAAAAACGAAGAAGAATGGCGTTAAAAATCTGAAGCGAGCACTAGCCACACCTGAATTTCATTTCTTATGAATAATTCAGGAAAGGAGGAAAGATGAATAAACGCATAATTATTATTTTCGCAGCCCTAATTTTTCTTACAGCAGGAATGGCAAGAGCCCAAATAACCCCCTGGTTTTACTGGACTCTGCTCCCTGAGGATCAAATGGACAAGATCGCAGGCGAAGCATCCGGAGAAACTGCCTGGCATACTATCATGGAGACCGGAGGTTACAGTAAAAACCGTCCGGCTAAAGAGTGGGCTGGGACTTTCTATGAATCCCAATTCATTTACGACCAGTTAAAATTATACGGCCTTCCCGGGGCAGACATTGTCCGTTTCCCGGGCGGTGAGACCTGGAACGGCCTTAAAGGTGAGCTCTGGGAAATAAAGCCAAACCTCCAAAAATTAGCCTCTTATCGAGACCACAGAGCCATGCTTGCCTCCGGAAGCACCAATACTGATGTAAAGGCTGAACTGGCCTGGGTAGGGCGCGGAACAAAAAAAGAAATCGAAAGCGCCCAAGTGGAAGGTAAGATCGTAGTTACAGAGGGCAGTATAAGTAGTGTTCATATGGAAGCCTGCTTGAAACAGAGTGCTCTTGGTGTTATTTCTATAAGCACATCACGGCCCTATATCGACCCCCTTCAGATGCCCTGGAGCGGGATAAGAAGCTGGCGGAGCAACTCCGATCAAACTCCAAAATTTGGATTTCATCTTCCCGTCCGCGAAGGTGATTATCTAAAAAAACGCCTGCTCAAAGGCGAAAAGATATCTGTCCACGCTCGAGTAGAATCCAAAATGGAAACATATGAGATGCAGGATGTTGTCTGTCATATTCTCGGCACTGACCCCAAAGCGGGAGAGGT
Organism: uncultured bacterium; assembly: GCA_965603705.1. Taxonomy (GTDB): domain Bacteria; phylum Acidobacteriota; class Aminicenantia; order Aminicenantales; family Aminicenantaceae; genus JAUVXM01. Next base: position 4,639 of record CBFDDY010000119.1, read on the forward strand.
CATATTTTCTGCTCACCTTTTTGAAGGTTATAATAAACAGGGCGCCAATGATAATAAATCAGGAAGCGCCACAATTCTTGAAGTCGCACGCGTCCTTTTTACCCTAATCCAAGAAGGACAGCTACCACCGCCGAAACGTACCATCCGTTTTCTCTGGGGGCCCGAATTTTCCGGTACAGGCCCGTGGGTCACCGCCAATAAAGAGATAATGGACAGGACTCTCTGCAATATCAATATGGATATGGTGGGAGAGTTCCTGAGTAAAAACCAGGCATTTATGTGCCTTATGCGGACAACTTATGGGAATGCCCACTATATAAATGATGTTATGGAAAACTATTACAGGTACATAGGAGAAGGCAATCGGGAGCGTATTCAAAACCGCAGCACTACCTATAAGGTTCCCCACCGTATTGTCGCCCCTTTTGGAGCTGATGAGCCTTTTTACTACTCTATAGAGACCCACTACGGAGCATCCGATCATGAGATCTTTAATGACTGGTCTCTTCACATCCCCGCTGTAATGATGATAGCCTGGCCTGACCGCTGGTATCACACTTCAGGAGATACGGTTGATAAGGCTGATCCCACTCAGTTAAAACGCGTAGCTGCCATCGGAGCAGCTGCTGCCTATACCATCGCCAGCGCTGATGACGACATGGCCCTAAAAATCGCCGGTGAAATAACCAGCAATGGTACCCGCCGGCTCGGTCATCAATTCGTTGTGGGCCTGGAAAAAATAAACTCTGCTTCAGGCAAAAATCTCGGGGAAGCTTACAAGATGGCCCGGCTGCATGTAGAGATGGCTGTTTCCAATGAACAGAATACTCTTAAAAGCATTCTCGAACTTGCTGAAGATAAGGCAAAGGTCAGTGCCTATATCACAAAAATGCAAAAGACGATCGAAGCAATCGGCAAAGCAAACACGTCCGCGCTTATTATCCACATGGAGGCAGCAGCCAAAAGACTTGGCACCAAGCCGGTGAAAATACAACTTACAATGCTTGAAAAAAAAGCCGCAAAAATAATTCCTACTCCCACAGAAAAAGTTTATATAAACGGATACCGGGCATACAGAAAGTTCATCGATGAGGTACCAAAAGAAGAAAAAGAGAAATATCCCTATGAGCGAAGAGACATCGCATCCACAAGTGAACTCCAATCCCTCATAAACGGAAAACGGAGCATTCTTGATATTAAAAACAATCTTGTAGTCCAGTATGAAAGAAAATCCAAACTGCAGAGCATCCTCAATTACATAAAAGTCCTGGAACTTGCGGGGCTAGTCAAGGTGGATCATGAGATATAAAACCGCACTACTTTTTATCCTATTCCTAGCTTTAAGCCTTAACGCCCAGGTATCTCCTCCTAAGAAAATCCTCGGCTTTGAAGTAGGTGCGGATTACCACTTAGCTACTTATGACCAGGCAGTGGAATATTTTAACCTATTAGCTAAAGAATCTCCCAAATTTGAGGTCATGGAAATGGGCAAGACCTCGATGGGGCGTCCTATGATCTATGGGATCATAACCTCAGAAAAAAATATGAAAAACCTTGAGCATTACAAGACAATTTCCAGAAAACTGGCTCTCGGTGAAGTATTAACAGATGAAAAGGCTGAGAAACTCGCCTCCGAAGGTAAAGCAGTCGTATGGATCGATGTCGGCATTCATGCCACAGAATGCGCCCCTACCCAGCATGCCCTCCAGCTCGCCTATGAACTTGTAACCAAGGATGACTCTGATACCAGGCTGATTCTTGACAATACAATCGCGCTTCTGATATTTGCAAATCCGGACGGAATGCAGATAGTAGCCGACTGGTACCATCCGAATGTAGAAACACCTTATGAGACAAGTTCTCTGCCATGGCTGTATAACAAATACGTTGGCCACGATGATAACCGTGATTCCTATATGAACAACCTCATGGAAACCCGGAACATAACCCACCTTTTAAATCGCACTTGGTACCCGGTTATTCTCTACGATCATCATCAGACAGCCCCTTTCCCGGCCCGCATCTGGATCCCCCCGGCAGCAGAACCTACCAACCCCAATCTCCATCCGCTCTTTATCCGCGGGAAAAACCTTATAGGCTCTGCCATGGGTTATGCTTTTGACAGAGAAGGAAAAGACGGCGCCATCTCCCGTTTTGCCTTCGATTTTATCTATCCCGGTTATGAAGACTCATTCGGGGACTTCTTCCACATCATCTCCATCATGACAGAAACCGCACTCTACCGCTATGCCACTCCCCGTTTTTATACCCTCAATGATTTTCCGGAAGCCTACCGTGACTTTACTCCTTCTGTCTTCTACCCCAGCCCCTGGAAAGGCG